>JAZSDI010000017.1:0-6875 GCA_045531045.1 Acutalibacteraceae bacterium
GGGATATTTATCGCCAAAAACCTCTTTTAAATACTGATAAGAGGTTGAAGATGTGATAAAACCGAGAGAATTATCCTCACCCTTTTCAAGACGGTTGATAGCGGCAGTTTCTGCATATTCAACAAGTGCTCTTGTTCTTTCTTCAACAATAGGATGACGAAGTTTAGCGTTACCCGGCATCATTATGTACTTTTGAGGATTTTTCTCGTAAGTCTTATTAACTTCTACCCTCTCACCTGTCTCAACAACACTTTGTGAGTGAGCAATACGGGTGCACATTTTCAAAAGAAAAGGTGTGTCAAATTTTTCTGAAAGTTCAAAGGCAAGTTTGGTCATTTCAAGCGCTTCCATTGAGTCAGAGGGCTCAAGCATAGGCATTTTAGAAGCCTTAGCGTAATGACGGGAATCTTGCTCATTTTGAGAACTGTGCATTGCAGGGTCATCGGCAACAGCAATAACCATACCTGCATTAACACCTGTATAGCTTATGGTAAACAACGGGTCTGCCGCAACATTGAGACCAACATGCTTCATACCGCAAAAGCTACGTTTTCCCGAAATACAAGCGCCAAATGCCGACTCCATCGCAACCTTTTCGTTAGGAGCCCACTCAGCATAAATATCTTCGTATTTTGCGGCAAATTCTGTAATTTCAGTACTGGGAGTACCGGGATAACTTGAAACAAAACTGCAACCACCTTCATAAAGGCCTCTTGCCAACGCCTCGTTTCCAAGCATTAATTTTTTCATTTTCTACACCTCAGGTTTTTTAATCAGTTAATTATACTACAAATACACCTAAAAATCAACAAAACAAGATAAATTAAAGCTTATTTCTTTGGATTTTTCCGCTTATTGTTTTGGGCAATTCGTCACGGAAAACAATGACTCTTGGATATTTGTACGGTGCAGTATGAGATTTAACATAATTTTGAATTTCTTTCTTAAGTTCCTCGGTAGGCTCGGTACCCTTTGTTAGCACAATACTTGCCTTTACAACCTGACCACGAATTTCATCGGGCACAGCCGAAACGCCACACACAAGAACATAAGGAAGCTCCATAATAACACTTTCAATTTCAAAGGGTCCAATTCTATATCCCGAAGACTTAATTACATCATCAACACGACCCACATACCAGAAGTATCCATCCTCATCACGCCAAGCGGTATCGCCTGTGTGATACATACCGTCATACCAAGCATCCTTTGTTTTTGCCTCGTCAAGATAATATTCTTTAAATAGACCGCAAGGAATTTCTTTGTCGGTATGAATAACAATTTCGCCAACCTCACCCGCAGCAACTGTTTTGCCGTCGGGGTCAACGATATCAATATCAAATTGCGGCGAAGCCTTACCCATTGCGCCAATCTTAGGAGTTGTGCCGTAAAGATTAGCAATAGCAAGTGTGGTTTCGGTTTGACCGAAGCCCTCCATTATTTCAAGACCCGTAGCGTCTTTAAACTGCTTAAATACCTCGGGATTCAGTGCTTCACCCGCAGTTGTCATATGGTGAATTGAAGAAAGGTCAAACTTCTTAAGGTCGCCTCTGATTAGCATACGAAGCATTGTTGGGGGCGCACAGAATGTGGTTATGTTATATTTTGCAAACATAGGCAAAATATCATTTTCATCAAAACGGTCAAAATCGTAAACGAAAACAGCGCCCTCGCAAAGCCACTGACCGTAAAGCTTACCCCAAAGGGATTTACCCCAGCCTGTATCTGAAATTGTAAGGTGGAGTCCGTCACGCTCACAGCAGTGCCAATATTTAGCGGTAACAAAATGACCTAAAGCGTAAGTGTGCTTGTGGGCTGCCATTTTGGGATTACCCGTTGTACCCGATGTGAAGAACATAAGAGCAGTTTCATCACCTGCAGAGGTATCCTCGGTTCTTACAAACTTTCTTGTAAAGAGAGGATATTCCTTATCAAAATCGTGCCATCCTTCACGGCAACCGCCAACCATTATAAGATTTTTAACCTGAGGGCATTTTTCAGCTGCAGCCTTTGCGATTTCGGCAGTGTCACCATCGGCGGTACAAACAATAGCAGATACACCCGCAGAGTTATAGCGGTATTCAAAATCGTGTTCTTTAAGCTGATTTGTTGCAGGAATTGCAACAGCACCCAATTTATGAAGTGCTACCATACAGAACCAGAACTGATAATGGCGTTTAAGCACAAGCATTACCTTGTCGCCCTTCTTAATGCCAAGGGACTTAAAGTAGTTTGCAACCTGATTAGAATGGCGCTTAATATCCTTAAATGTAAAGCGACGCTCGTTGCGATGCACATCCAAGTGAAGCATAGCAAGTTTATCGGGATATTTATCGGCAATTTCATCGACAATATCAAAACCGAAATTAAAGGTATCGGTATTTTTAAATTTGATATCCTGTAATGCTCCGTTTTCGTCTTCAATGGTTTCAACAAACTTTTCGCAGATTAATTTTTCTGACTTTTTAGCCAACATTACACTCTTGCGAACAACCGGTTCTTCGGTCTCCTCACCCGACATTACAACCGCACAGAAAACACAGTCCTTACCGTCAACCGCAATCATACCGTGAGGGGTGGAAGAATTGTAATAAATGCTGTCGCCCTCGTCAAGAATTTCGGTGTGGTTACCGATTTGTACCTTAAGTCTTCCGCTAAGCACCAAGTCAAACTCCTGACCTGAGTGGGTTGCAAGTTTTATAGGTTTGTTTTGCTGAGAAGCCGAATATTCGTATTTAACCCAATAAGGCTCCGCTAATTTATCCTTGAATTTGGGGGCTAAGTTAGCAATGTCAATGCCATCTTCCTTAGCGGTGCCTTGACCTTGACCTTTGCGGGTTACAGTGTAGCTTGAAAGATTTGCGGTTTTACCCTCTAAAAGTTCGGTTAACTCAACACCGAAAACCAAGGCACATTTATGCATAAAGCTAAAAGGAATATCAACTTTACCGCTTTCATAAGATATGTAGGTTTCTTCGCTAACATCGGTCTTTTTTGCCATTTCAATAATAGACCAACCCATAATATCACGTAGCTCTTTAATTCGTGCAGCCACTTCCGAAAGTCCCAATAAAGAATTATTTGTGTCCATAATTATTCCTCCTTAAAAGTATAAAATAAAAAAACATTCGCCTCAAATTTCTTTGAGACGAATGTGAATTAACATCCGCGGTACCACTCAAATTGCAGTTAAACTGCCTCTCAGGGTCCAACAACCCTTATGCCTTTACGCAGCAATCACGGGAAGACCTAAGATAATAATGTTCAGCCCTCCGGCTCGGAAGTGATGGGTTATTTTGAAAGAATGCTATCGGTTTGCACCAAACACCGACTCTCTAAAAACACGATTTCAAAACCGTCTTCGTCAAAGCCTTTAAAATTTAAGAGTATTATATCACTGCCATTTTCAATTGTCAACATTTTTCTTGTATTTTTCTATATATTTTCGTTTTGTTGCCAATCCTCCACGAATATGCCTTTCTTGTTTGTTCAGTTCAAGAACTTCCTTTACCTGTTTAAAAAGATTTGGGTTTTTATATCTCAACTTCTCGGTAACATCTTTATGGACCGTAGACTTACTAACCGAAAAAACTTTAGCAGTGGCACGAACCGTAGCACCTGTTTCTAATATATACTGTCCCAATATTACTGCTCGGTCATCCGCCAACTCTCTCATACAATCAACCCCTAAAATACTTAATTAATTGTATGAAAAAGTAAAATAATATATTACACTTATTGACTAATTTGTAAAAACATTTTATAATTGTTGCATACGCAACAGTTGGTATTGCAACTGTTATTTTTGGAGATGATTTAATGCCTAAATTTATGAAGACGCTTAATAATATAAGCCGCTCCCAATCGGTTTTTCGCACAGCAATGCTTAAAGCCGACGGAATTTGTGCAGCACATCACACATTTGTCTTAGCAATTTGCCGCAATCCCGGTCGTTCACAGGAAGAACTGGCACAGGAAATTTGCCTTAATAAAAGCACTGTTGCAAGAACACTTTCCCACCTTGAAGAAAAGGGTTATGTACGCCGTGAAGCAAACAGTGAGGATAAACGCAGTATTTTAGTTTACCCCACCGAAAAAATGCTACAAATTTTGCCCCAAGTTCGTTCAATAACCAAGGAATTCAACAGTTTGATTTCCGCCGAAATCCCAAAGGAAGAATTAGATATTTTTTTCTCAGTACTTTCGAGAATGGAAGAAAAAGCAAAAAGCATTGCCACTAATCAGGAGAACGAATAAAAATGAAGCATATCATAGCATATCTAAAGCCCTTTAAAAGCCGTATGGCATTAGGTTTAACCTATAAAATAATTGGCACTTTGGCAGAACTTGTTTTGCCTTTTTTGCTAACTCATATACTTGAAAATGTTATTGTAACTCTTAAAATAAGCAAGGTTGTTACTTACGGTATTATTATGATTGCCTTCGCTTTTATTGCTTGTTTTGGCAACATTATTGCAAACAGAACAGCCGCTCGAGTAACAACCGACTTTTCAAGAGCGCTTAGAGGCGACCTTTTCTCCAAAACACTATATCTTTCAGCCCGTGACACCGACAGTTTCACAATCCCCTCTCTCGAATCACGCATTACTACCGATACATACAATGTTCACAACTTTGTTAATATGATTCAGCGAATGGGAGTCAGAGCACCAATACTACTTCTCGGCGGTGTTGCTATTACGCTTGTTATGGATAGCGCTTTGGCGCTCGTTATGATAGCCACCTTGCCGATTATTTTTGTTACCGTTTACTCGGTTTCACGCAAGGGTGTGCCGCTCTATATCGGCGTTCAGAAATCGGTTGACAATATGGTGCGTGTTGTTCGTGAGGACACGCAGGGTATCCGTGTTATTAAGGCCCTTTCTAAAAACGAATATGAAAACCGCCGTTATGACAAGGTAAACCTTGAACTTTCTAAAAAAGAACGCCACGCAGGTGTGATAATGAGTATTGCAAACCCTGTTATGACCTTGCTTATGAACTTAGGCACTGCAGGTGTTGTGGCTGTGGCGGCTTATCAGGTGTCACACGGCAAATCATCAGCGGCAACCGTTATTGCATTTATGCAGTATTTTACCCTCATTTCAATGGCGATGATGTCCCTTTCCCGTATGTTCGTTATGTATACAAAATGCGCTGCATCTGCCCGTAGAATTTTTGAAATCATAAATCACCCCGACAGTTTTTATGTGGATGAAAGCGAAAAAGCCAAAGAAGATTCCCACATTGTTTTCGATAATGTAAACTTTTCGTATCTTGGTAAAAAGAATCAGTTGAAAGATCTTAGTTTGTCGGTAAAACGGGGCGGAACACTTGGTATTATCGGCGCTACAGGTAGCGGAAAATCCACCTTTGTTAAACTTTTGCTTCGTTTTTATGATGTAGATTCAGGCGAAATCAGAATAAACAGCAGATCGCTTAATACCTATACAAGAGACGAACTTACCTCTATGTTTGGTACTGTTTTGCAAAACGATTTTATCAGTGCCGACACCATTGAAGAAAATATCCGCTTTGGCAGAGATATTTCCGATGAAGCTATTGTCCGTGCGGCTAAAATTGCCCAAGCCCACGACTTTATAACCTCCTTTGAAGATGGATACAAGCACATGCTTTCCTCAAAAGGCACTAATGTATCAGGCGGTCAGCGTCAGCGTATACTTATTGCCCGTGCTATTGCGGGTTGCCCCGAAATTTTGATACTCGATGACTCGTCTTCTGCACTCGACTATAAAACCGATGCTTTGCTTCGCCAAGCTCTAAGTAAAGAAATGTCAAACTCAACCGTTATTACTGTGGCACAGCGTATCAGTTCGGTTAAAAACTGTGAAAAAATTCTTGTTCTTGAAAAGGGCGAGGTTATAGGCTACGGCACACACGAAGAATTACTCGAAAACTGCGGTCCTTACAAGGAAATCAGTGATTCTCAGATGGGAGGTGTTTTAGTTGATTAAGAAGGATAATAACACCTCAAAAGAGAGGTCTGTAAAAAGGCGTGGTATTGCCCTTAGACTCGGCACCTATGTTTTAAAACAATGGACCCTCTTTATCCCCGCTTTGATTTTCACGCTACTTTCCAATCAACTTTCCCTCTTGGGACCAAGATATTCGGGAGCGGCATTAGACGCTATCGAAGCGGCAGGCGGAGTTAATTTCCCCGAGGTTTGGAAAAATGTTATCACAATGATAATCTGTTACGCATTATCGGCACTTCTTTCCTATTTCTTGGCTGTGATTATGATTCATTTAAGCCAACGCATTATCTATAGAATGCGAAAGGAACTTTTTGAAAAACTAAACACTCTACCCGTAGGATATTTTGACACCCACGCAACAGGCGACATTATAAGCCATTTATCTTATGATGTTGATACCATAAACAGCACCCTTTCCCACGATCTTGTTCAAGTTATGACGAGTATTTACACCGTTATCGGCTCCCTCATTTTTATGTGGCGGATTTCAAAACCGATGATACTGATTTTCCTTTTTACTGTCCCTGTTTCTCTGTTATTCACACGCTACAGGTCAGAAAAGGTGCGTCCCCTTTTCCGTGCAAGGTCTAAGAAATACGGCGAACTTAACGGCTACGCCGAGGAAATGCTTTCGGGTGCCCGAAGCATTCAAGCCTATGGCAGACAAGAGGTTATTTGTGGCCGATTTAATAAGCATAATAACGAGGCTATGGACGCTTGTTACAGCGCCGATTATAACGCCGCACTCTTATACCCCACCATCAACCTTATAAACAACATTTCCATTTCCTTGGTAGCAGTTTTCGGCGGAATTCTTTATATGTATTCCCAAAGCGGTGCTGTAAAGGCGGGTTCCTTGTTCTTTATCTCCCTTGGCGG
>JAZSDI010000057.1:0-8220 GCA_045531045.1 Acutalibacteraceae bacterium
GCTGAGGCTGTTCGTGCTTTCGTTGATAAAATCGGTGTTTCTAAGGCTTACAGCGTTATTGACTACGCTTTGCTTGAGTCTTGCGTTAGGGATTATTTGAACGAAAATGCTGACCGTGCAATGGCAGTTCTTCGTCCTTTGGAAATTATAATTGATAACTATCCCGAGGATAAGTCTGAGGAAATCCTTGTTGATATTAACCCCTCAAAACCTGAACTCGGCAAGCGTGCAGTTACTTTTTCTAAGGAAATCTTCATAGAGCAAGACGACTTTATGTTAGAGCCTCCCGGAAAGTATTTCCGTTTGTGCCCTCAAAAAGAAGTTCGTTTAAAGAGTGCTTATTACATTAAATATGCTTCCCACGAAACTGATGAAAACGGCAATATTACTGCAGTTCACTGCACCTATGACCCCGAAAGCTTCGGCGGTGAAACACCTGACGGCAGAAAGGTTAAAGGCACACTTCATTGGGTTAGTGCAAACCACTCTATCGACGCTGAAATTCGTCTTTATGACCGTTTATTCAATGTTCCCAACCCAAGTGACGAAGAGGGTGTTTCCTCTTTTGCCGATAATTTAAACCCCGAATCATTGACTGTGTTAAACAACTGTAAACTTGATGCTTCGCTTAAAGATATCAAGACTGGAGACACCTTCCAGTTTATGCGTCAGGGTTATTTCACTGTTGACAGTGACTCTACTGAGGATAAACTTGTATTTAACCGCACAGTCGCACTAAAAGATTCATTTGTTAAAAAGGCTTAAATTATGAAAATTGTTGATATTTTTAACTATTTAAATGATTTATTTCCCGTTTCTGACGCTTTAGATTTTGATAATGTCGGTATTTTAGTTGGCGACCCCCAAAAAACAGTTAAAAATTGTTTGATTTCGCTTGATTGTAATCTTGAAACGGTAAATACTGCAAAGGAAAACGGCTGTGAGCTTATTATCACGCACCATCCTGTTATTTTTGAGCCTTTAAAAACTGTTTTGTCTGGCTCGGTGCAGTATGAGCTTATTAAAAATGACATTTCGGTTATTTCAATGCACACTAACCTTGATGTCGGCATCGGTGGTGTTAATGATAAGCTTTGTGAGGTTTTGGCACTTGACGAAATATCTCCTGTAATCGCTTCTGACGGTTATTTGCTAAAAAGCGGTGTTATCTCCCCTATCTCTGCTAAAAACCTTGCAGAACGCATTAAAGAACAACTTGGCGGCTTTGTAAAGTTTGTTGATGGCGGCAAAGAAATCAAAAAGGTTTTGGTTTGTAGTGGAAGCGGCGGTGGATATATAGAAGATGCTATAAATTTAGGTTTTGATGCCTTAATTACCGCTGACATCAAACACCATAATTTCTTGGTGGCCCACGATAACGGAGTATCACTTTTTGATGCGGGTCATTTTAATACCGAGGATATCATTGTTGAAGATTTAGCCGAAAAACTAAAAAGTCAGTTTTATGAAATACAATTTAATACTTTTCATTCCAAAACAATAAATTTTGTATAAACCTTTATTTGTGTTTAAAAATAACTTTGGGTGAAATTTGATGGTAATTCTCTTTTCTAATCGAAAATCTAAGTTAGAGAAAGAAATTGTCGAAATTTTAATCGCCTGCGGCGCTGATGTTATTTCTGATAAATCAGTTGTTTCTGCAGGCGGTTTTTTTACCCTTGCAATTTGTTATAAAAAAACCGAAATTAATACGAAAAAAGCTATCGCACTTTTTGTTGACGATAGCACGAAGTATATAAATCAAATTTTGTCCAATGAAGTAATCGGAATTTGTGAAGATAAAAATATAAACGCTCTTGAAAATTTCAAGAAAAACAAGGTTGCAGTTGTAACCTGTGGAAATAATCCAAAAAACACCATAACTCTTTCAAGTATAGAAGATGGAAACTATATTTTAACATTGCAAAGACAAATTACAAATTTAAGAGGAAATATCCTCTACCCCGCTGACTATAAAATAACCCTTAATAAACAATATTCACCCGAAGCTGTAATGTTAAGCGGTGCAGTTTTATGCTTAATAGATAAGAATTAACCTTTTTGAAAAACAAAAATATAATGAATTATAAGAACAAATTTTGGCAAGAATATTATCGGGTGATTTTATGTATAAATTCAGTAAAACAGTAACTATAATATCAATTTTGGTTTTTGCAACAGCAATAGCGCTTGTTTTGGTGACAATAGGTATAGTTTTCGGTCAGTCAAAACCAAGTTCGGAGCCGTGGGTTTTGCAATCATACGGAAACAATGTTGCCCTCTTTAACGGTGAAAAAGTTATTGAGGTTTATGGAAGTATTATGTTAGATACCTTGCCCGATGAAGATAAAAGACTTTTAGATAACGGTATTGCTTTTTTAACACGGCAAGAGGCAGTAAGCGCTATTGAAGATTATGACGGATAAAGAAAACCACCTCTTAGTTGAGGTGGTTTTAAATTATTTTACTAATGCACTGAATAACTTCTTAGAAGATTTAAATGTTGCAGAAAAACTTTTATAAGACTGCAAGAAATGGTTATCATCAATTAACATATTCTCAATAGATTCAGCACATTTTTCATCGTTATATGCTGTAGCAGATAACAAGGCAATCATAATATTAACGGTATCATTGTCACCTTTTACATAAGCGTCTTCAAATACATCGTAAAGCTTTTTAACCTGTTTCTTGTTACCATTTGTAAAGAGGTTCTTAAGTTGAGGAACTAAATATTCACCAAAGAAATTAATGTAAAGGAAGTTTCCGTATATAGAAATATGTTCTTTATAATCATCTTTAATTGCGGGGAAAACATCAAGCATTTTTTTGGTAAAGCCTGTAACAGTCATGGCTCCTGATTTGTTAGCAGAAGGAAGCTCAACCGCAGCGGTTGCTCTGGCTTGTTTAATGCCGAGTTCTTTTCTTAAGGAAACAACAAAATCAATACCAACCGAAGCGGCGTCTTTTGCATTTTGCGTATCATCAAACAACCAAGAATTAATAACGGTTAATTCGTCGAAATTACCATCTTCGTCTTTAGTAGCGCAAAGCAACTGATAAGACTGAGTGGGCTCGTCATACTTAACGGAAATTTTCTTAGTATCGTTCACAAAAAACTCGCCGTCAGCCTTAAAATTATTTTCGGTTAAAAAACCGTTCATTTCAGAAATTACATTATCATAATAACGATTATCCAATTAAAATTCACATCCAAAAAATCATTTTCTAATATAATAACACATTTTTTTATATTTGTCACCTATAATTTTAAAAAATAATAGAGTATCGTTGCAAAAGGCAAAAATATCGTTTATAATATATATGTTCTACCCCAAAACATAAAATCATATTTTTTCTTGGGGTGGTTTTGTGATGCTTTGCAAAAAAACAATATTTTGTGTTTTGTTGTCATTACTTGTTTTATTTGTTAGTTTAATAACCATTGATAATGGCGATTTTATATATACTTCAGCACAAATTTCAGATGTAAAAACCGTTATAATAGATGCCGGTCACGGCGGGTTTGACGGCGGTGCCGTGGCGCCCGACGGAACAGTTGAAAAGGACATTAACCTTAAAATTTCAAATTTAATCAGCGAAATGCTTAAAACTGCGGGATATAAAGTGATATTAACCCGTGAAGCTGATGTTTCGACCGATGATGTTGAAACCGATACAATAGCCATCAGAAAGAAAAGCGACCTTAAAAATCGCTTGAAATTGATGAAAGATTATCCCGACGCAATTTTTGTGAGTATTCATCTTAATAAATTCACAACATCAGCTGCTCGTGGCTCACAAGTGTTTTATAACGGCAAAATCTCAGAATCTAAACAACTTGGAGAATGTATACAAAACTCCATAGTTAACCTTTTGCAACCCGAAAATACCCGTGTGAATAAACAGGCAACTTCAAGTACATATTTATTATATAATGCTACCCTACCCGCTGTTTTGGTTGAATGCGGTTTTTTAAGCAACAAGGCAGAATTAGAACTTTTAAAAAATGAGAACTATCAAAAAAAGATGGCACTTTGCTGTTTTTTGGGAATAACAGACTACTTTTCAAATAAAGGAGACATAAAGGATGTCGCAAAAAGTTAAAACAATTTATGTATGTAACGAGTGCGGATATGAAACTGCAAAATGGCTTGGTAAATGTCCCTCTTGCAATAATTGGAATACTTTAGAGGAGCGGGTTACAGCACCCGTAAAAAGCAATATTTATTCGTCCTCTTCTTTTGCGGCGGCTACTCCCCTCTCTAAAATCAGCACATCAGATGAGCCACGCTACATTACAGGCATAAACGAGCTTGACCGTGTCCTTGGCGGCGGTATTGTTAAAGGCTCTGTAACACTGCTTAGCGGTGACCCGGGTATCGGTAAATCAACTATACTTTTGCAAATTTGCAACGCATTACAAAACAATTTAAAATTACTTTATGTATCGGGCGAAGAATCTGCTACACAAATTAAAATGCGTGCCAGTAGAATTGGAATTGAGAGTGACAATGTTTCAATAATGACCGAAACCGATGTTGTATCTATTTGCGAATACATAAAAACCGCCAAACCTGATTTGGTTATGATAGATTCAATTCAGACAATGCAAATTGCTGAACTATCATCATCTGTCGGTAGTATTGTTCAGGTCAGAGAATCAACAAATATGTTACTTAGAACGGGCAAAAGCCTTGAAATTCCGATTTTTATTGTAGGTCACGTCAACAAGGGCGGCGAAATTGCAGGACCAAAGGTTATGGAGCATATTGTTGACACTGTGCTCTATTTTGAGGGCGAAAGAAATCAGTCTTACAGAATTTTAAGAGGAATTAAAAACCGTTTCGGCTCTACAAATGAAATCGGCGTGTTTGAAATGACCGAAACAGGTCTTAAAGAGGTTGAAAATCCCTCTGCAATGCTTTTGTCGGGAAGAATGAGTAATATTTCGGGTGGATGCATAACCTGTGTTATAGAGGGCACCAGACCTATTTTAGCCGAGGTTCAAGGCCTTGTTACACCAAGCGGTTTTGGAAACCCCCGTAGAACAGCCACGGGTTTTGACTATAATCGTCTAAATTTGCTCTTAGCAGTCCTTGAAAAACGGGTTGGACTTAACCTCTCAAATTCAGATGCTTATATAAATATTGTCGGAGGTATGAAGCTTGACGAACCTGCCGCCGATTTAGCGGTTGCTCTCTCGATTGTTTCCGCACTGACTGACAATCCAATTGACGAAAACACCATTGCTTTTGGTGAAATCGGTCTTTCGGGCGAAATTCGTTCTGTTCCCCGTATTGCATCACGAATTGCCGAGGCTTCAAGACTTGGATTTACACGGTGTATTTTGCCGAAATCCGCACTAAAGCAAATAACTACATGCCCAGACAATTTAGAACTTTGCGGTGTCAGAAGCCTTAAGGATGCCATTGATTTGATTTAAGTTTCGAGGTTTAAAATGCGGACAGTCACTTTGGGTAGAATTTACGGTTGTGAAATGTTCTAAACTGCAAAACCCTTCGACTTGATATATACAAGAGTCATCACACTGAATTAACGACAATTTAATCACCTTAATTATTTTGAATATATACACTTGAATTATACAAAAAAGGCGACAGATATTGTCGCCTTTTTTAAAATTGTAATTTATTTAACTTTTTCTAAAATCTTTTCATAAATTTCTTTAGTTTCGGTTGCTTTTTTACCGCTTAAAACCAATACCTTTTCATCTGATTTAAGGACAATAACCTTTTTGACACCTGTATAGGAATAACGGGTGTAAAGGTCAAACTCTTCGTTTTGGAAAGTGCCTAAAGATAATCTTGCTGAGTTGAAACCGTATGAACGGTATCCTGCTTCAAAGTTTTCACGGTACTCAACCGAATCAATTTCATCATACTTAATTTCTAAATCATCATAGTAACTAGCTTCAATTTTGAAACTATCGGTTTTAAATTCTACATTAATATCCCCTGTAAACATTAAGAAAGCCACTCCAATTAAAATAATCGGAACTATAATTGCTGTAATTCGCACAGCAACCTTTTCACCTTTTGTTTTAGGAACATTATTATATTCAATTCCTTGTTTTTGGTGATTTTTATAAATACTATACGAATAAACTGTGGGAGTTAAAACTGAAATTAGCAAACACAATATAAAGGTAGAAATTATTAATTCTAGAGGTAAAAATACACTAAGAATAATAATTGCACCCGTAATAACCCATATTTTTCCTGCTAAGCGGTGGGTTTTATTCCAGTTTTCTTCGTTATTCAAAGTCCAGGAAATTTTAATACCGAGTGTGTGGTTTTGCTTTACCTTTGGCATATAATTACCGATAAAAATGAACATCACACCAAATATAATTGGCATAAATCTTATCATATCAAACTTTCTATCAAACGAAATAAAATAAATCAAAGAGTTTACAAAAAGCGAAATGAATGGAATAATCCAAAATATAATTCCCAGAGCCTTTTTGTTCTGTTCTCTTTGCTTTTTATCAAAGGCGGTTACAATTAAACATAATAAATGCACAGCTAATAAAATTAGTGGCAAACCAAAAACTGCAAAAGCTTTTGCGCCAAATCCGTCGGCATTTCCGTCAGCGCCCCAATGAATTGCCATATTGTTGGGTAGTTTATCCCAAATAATTAATCCTAATATAGAGGGCAACAAAATTATTAATGATGAAATAATAACCTTCAATTTGTTTTCTCTAAGCATCTTCAGTTTCTCCTTTCAAATCTGCTATCCAAAGCATTGTTTCCTCTAAAACCGAGGTGTTAATTTCATAAAAAATAAATTTTCCCTCTCGTTTATCTCTGATAAGGTCGGCATCCATTAAAACCGATAAATGCCTTGAAATAGAGGGCGCTGTTACAGAGAAATGGTTTGTAATCTCCCCTGCTGATAATCTGCCTTTTTTTAGTAGGTTAAGTATCTCTCGGCGAATAGGGTCAGCAAGAGCTTTTAATGTTTGTTGTAAACCCATTAAATTACCTCCTTTAACATTTAACCTAATTGTTAATTGTATTATATGCTAAGATTTGAAATTTGTCAATACTTAATTTAAGAATATAAAAAAAACACCCTATGACTTTTTGCCATAGGGTGAAAAAATTTGGTAAATTTAATTTAAGCTTCGGGTTTTTCCGGAATTATGAGTGCTGCAATAATATAAGCTAAAATACCTGCACCAACAAATAAGGTTGCAAAAGCCCAACCAAGACGAACGATTGTTGGGTCAATATCAAAATATTCAGCAACACCGCCACAAACACCACAAAGTTTTTTATCGGAATTAGATTTATAAATTTTCTTTTGCATAGTACATCCCTCTTATCATTAATCTAAAGGCTTCATCGTGGGGAATAAAATCACCTCACGTATAGTGTCAGCACCTGTTAAAAGCATTACTGCTCTGTCAATACCGATACCCATACCACCTGTGGGAGGCATACCGTATTCCATTGCTGTGAGGAAATCTTCGTCGAGCATCTCTGCCTCGTCATCTCCCCTATCTCTAAGTTCTAACTGTTTCATAAAGCGTTCACGCTGAACGATGGGGTCATTAAGCTCAGAATAAGCATTTGCAAGCTCGCTATGGCAAACAAACAACTCAAAACGCTCGGTCAAACGGGGGTCTTCGGGAGAAGCCTTAGTTAAAGGTGAAACCTCAACAGGATACATTGTGATAAATGTAGGTTGAATTAATTTCTCTTCAACTCTTTGGTCGAAACAAGCGTATAACGCATTACCCCATGTTTTGTCAGCAGTATCTGCTAACTCAACACCGATAGCCTTTGCGGCCTCAACAGCCTCGGCATCGTCGGTAATAGCGCCAAAGTCAATACCTGCATATTCCTTGACAGCGTCAACCATAGTAAGTCTGCGCCAACCGGGTGTAAGGTCGATTTTCTCACCCAACCACTCAACCTCATAAGTGCCAAGAATTTCCTTAGCGGCACCCGAGATAATACCTTCGGCAATATCCATCATATCGTGGAAATCTGCATAGGCTTGATAAAGCTCAACAGTTGTGAACTCAGGATTATGTTTGGGGTCCATACCCTCGTTGCGGAAAATTCTGCCGATTTCGTAAACTCTATCCATACCGCCAACAATAAGGCGCTTCAAAGGAAGCTCGGTAGCAATTCTCATATACATAGGTATATTCAAAGTATTGTGATGAGTAATGAAAGGACGGGC
>JAZSDI010000148.1:0-5530 GCA_045531045.1 Acutalibacteraceae bacterium
CAGTTCAGCAAGAGATAATCTGTTTTATCTACTTCCAAACCTCGTGTTTTCCACGGGGTTTGGTTTCTTTTATCGCTTATCACAAGCCTTGTGGAAGCACAGGGCTTGTTCCTTTTTGCAATATCTTTTATTCCCCTTGAGAAAATGCATGGCTTGTGTTAAAATACCTCTCGTAAGGAGTGAAAGCAGTTGTTTGGAATCGTTGGCTATTGGTCGTTTGTCCTGTCCTCGGTGTTGCTCAATTTGACACCTGGGTCTGACACTATATATGTTTTAAGTCGCTCAGCGGTGGGTGGCAGAAGAAAGGGTATAGCCTCGGCACTGGGTATTTGCACAGGCATTTTGATTCATACTCTCCTTGCCGCTTTCGGTCTATCTGTCATCTTAAGCACCTCGGCAGTTGCCTTTAATATAATGAAAATTTTCGGCGCTGGATATCTTATTTTTATGGGGATTAAGACCCTCATTTCCAAGAGCTCCGTGCTTATGGTTTCGAGGGATAACCTCAAGGAGCCGATAGTCAAAACCTTTTTGCAGGGTGTGCTAACAAATGCCCTCAACCCAAAGGTTGCCCTTTTCTTTTTGGCGCTTCTGCCTCAGTTTGTGTCACCCGCAAACACCTATGGTTTTCTACCTTTTGTCATTTTAGGTCTAACCTTTTTCACCACCAGCACCATCTGGTGCCTAATCCTCGCCTTTTTATCGTCCTATATAAGCATTTTTGTCAACAAAAGCGCCAGAGTCGGCGCCGTCGCAAACAAAGTAACAGGCGGAATATACATACTCTTAGGCCTTAATGTGTTGCTACAAAAGATGTAAAAAATTGTAGGGCACAATTTAAAATAAATCTAAAAATAATGTTGACAAACAATGTCTTATTTGGTATAATACATTTTGTCTTGGGGGTATAGCTCAGCTGGGAGCGTAGCACACCGACTAACGCACCCACACTCACAATTTCATAAATAAATCACTTAGTGCAACACATTTGGGGTTATAGCGCAGTTGGTAGCGCACCACACTGGCAGTGTGGGGGTCAGGGGTTCGAATCCCCTTAGCTCCACCACGAATTTGTGCACTAAGTGATTATTTTTTTGCCCACTTTTTAAGTGGGATTTTTTATGCCGCTACATCTTCTTTATCGATGCCGGTTAAGAACTGTTTGAAGTTAAAATTAAAGTCAATTTTTAACTCATAACCCTTTGTAACTTCAACTCTTTTTATCATATAGTTTGCAATCATTTTCTTCTTTTCAAAACTTGCTTCGTCATAAATTTCTGCCCAAGAAATCAATTCGTCAAAACTGTCAGATAATTCTTTGAGCAAATTTTCACTATTTTGAACGTCAGATTCGGCGTGTTTACAAAGTTTTAAAAGGCCGGCGCATTCGCTTTCCGCTTTTGTAATTAAGTCAGAAAGAATGTCGGTAGAAAACGAACTTTCACCTTTAATTGATTTTACAACTTCGGCTTTCAAAATATTGAGATTTTCAGTTCCTTTCGCATAGTCATTTCTTAAAACATCAAGTCGTTGCTTTCTTGTTTCAAGTTCACTCGCATACTTTGATTTTATTATATCGCTTTTGGATATACATTTTATTTTTTTGAAAACATCGCGAATAACCTCATCAATTAAGTCGTTGAGAATATGCAAAGTGTATCCTGTCTGGCCGTCGCATTCGGTCTGCTTTCTTGTTTTGCCATAGCAAACGTAACGTATTCGTTTGGTTTTATCAATAGAACCATCTTTCTTTTTTCGATAGCGTCCATTTGTTGTAAGAGTAAGACGAGAACCGCAATGTCCACAATAAATTTTGCCCGAAATTAAAGATTTTCCTTTTGTGTTAAGCGGTACTGTGGGATTAGCCTTTTTTCTATCTGAACGTTCTTTCATAATTTCAATAGCCCTTTCATATTGTCGCTGTGAAATAATTTGCAATTCAGGTATAACTTCCGATCGAGATTCTCCACTACGAAGCACACCCGTATAGGTTAAGTTGCGCAGTATACCACGCACACTTGCTTCGTGCCAATTTTTGCCCGTTCGTGCACGATAACCACTATCATTTAGCCAAGTTGTTATTCTATGTGCACCGTAACCTTCTTCGGTATATTTATCAAATATAATTTTAACCACGAACGCTTCTTTATCATTGATTTTCAAATCGTAAAGTTCGTGTTTTCGCTTGTTAAATCTACCGCTTTTCACAAGCTCGTAACCGTAAGCGGCAATGCCACCTTTAAAATGACCTGCCTCAACTAATTGACCGAGACTTGTTTTTGTTCTCACAGATGTTTTTTCGCTTTCTCCGTCGGCTTGCCAAAATCGAATATAGTTTAATAATTTATCGGTATGGGTATCGAAACGCTGCTCACCCTCTTGGGTACTCCAAACCTCGATTCCGTTCTTAACAAACCACTCCACCACAAAGGGAGTTTCGTCCGCAATCCTGCCGATTCGATCGAACATAAAAACAAGCAAGATATCAAACTGTTTTTTACGAGCAAGTTCCATAATGTTTTGAATCTTGTCTCTATCCTCAGCTCTAACCTTGTGGCCGGAAACACCATCTTCTTGTTCTTCGTGAACAATTTCCCATCCCATTTCGGTAGCAAACTTATGGCACGCTTTTCGTTGCATTGGGATGTCCGCTTCATTGTTGCTATCGTAATCTACCTGCTTTCCCGTAGAAACACGGTAAAGACAACACACTCTTTTAGACATTAAACCGCCTCCTTAGTATTTTCCTTTAGTTTAATATCAGGGGTGTCAGTTTGTCGAATGTGCGAATCACCTAATAAAATCTCTTTTATTCGAGGAAACAATTCCGTGTTTGGTTCTTCGGTGAAATTCGCAACCACTTTATGACCTTTAACATAAAAGGTATATTCGCCGCGCCTATCTGTTTTTAAATAATATAGTAAACATTTAATAAACTTCATCTAATCACCTCGCATCCCTTTGTTTCATTCGGTAGTTCTTTTCGCAAAGTCTAATGATTTCATCTTCAATTTGCTGAACCGTGTAATTCTTCGGGAAATACTTACGGAGTTTTTCGGTAGGGATTTTAATACGCTCTTTTTGGTTGGCTTTTTGCTCATTTAAAATCTCTACAATGCTTTCGGGCGTGAGGCCTTGACCTTCAGCACTCATTTTCTTAAAACGACAGGCTTGGGATAGGTTGGGTGTGGCATCGCATTCCGAAATTGCCTCAACTAAGTCGGCTTGCTCAATTTCATTTAGGTACGAAAGCTCAACCGCAGGTGTAAAAGCAATCCGCCCTTCATCAACCATATCTAACAACTGTTTGTTGAGATGGGTAAGGCGGATATAGCGTTGGACTGTTTTATAACTCTCGCCATTTACTTCGCCAATTCCCGCAGTCGTTCTATTGTCATCAAACTTCGGGACAAGTTGTCCCGAAGTTCTACCTTGGTGCGAAAGTGACTCTGCTTTCATCTTATAAGCAAATGCCTTTTCACTCGGTAAAATGTGCTCTCTTTGGATATTGCTGTCTACCATCGTGATAATCGCTTCCTCGCGAGTCATGTCCTTAACGATAATAGGTAGCGTCGCTATACCAAGTGCCTCACACGCCGCTTTTCTGCGGTGCCCCGAAATCAGTTCATATCGTTCTCCGTTTTCTCTTGCGATACACGGCACCAAAACTCCATTTTCCGAAATGCTCTTTACAAGATTTTGCATATCCTCATCATCCTTAACTGAAAAAGGGTGATTCTCAAAGCCGTCAATCAGGTCAAGAGCAATCTCCTCAACCTTCGGCTTTAATTCATCATCCCGCTCGGCTTGCGTTGTGAATAAACTATCCACACTGGTTAGAAGTCCATTTACACTTCTGGGTTTACTACTCATATATTCAATCTCCTTTATCTTTTTCTTTCTCGCCTAATTGCCTCTTTTTCAAGGTGGTGTTCGGTTCTTAGTAAGCCGTAGGCGATTTCGGCTTTTTCATCTATCTTCTGTAACGTACGCAGTCTTTCGCGGATTGGCTTCATCTGTCGTGAAATGTCTTTGCGCAGTTCCTTATATTCGTGTTTTTTATCAAAGTCAGTGGCTCTGCGAATTTTGTTTGAAATTTTGTCACGCCTATCCTCAAATAATTTAAGCTCGGCTTTTGCCGAGCTTATTTCTGTAAGTAATTCTTGTCGTGTATGAATGTTGTTGTCTTTTAATACGTTGTAAAAATGCACGTAGTCTTTAATGTCTCTTGCGGCGGCTCTAATGTCAGGGGATAATAGCATCCAGTCGGTGGTTTTCATTGCAATAGTAATGATAGAAATTAAAATGTAAAGCACAGTATCCACCAAAATGGTTTCGGTTTTATATGCGTGGTCTAATGAAAACTCCAACCGCCTTAACTCACTTTCAAGCGGAAAGTATTTAGGTTTCTTAGGCAAGTGGTCATTCCACTTAAGCCAAAAATCATCGTCGTAATAATTACGGTTAATTTGGTCTACAATCATTTGGGTATCAAATCCCAAAGATTTCAGTCGAACTGCCTTTTTCCAACCCTTAGCCTTAACGCTCATACGCTCTAAGTCAATCTCATAACCAAGGCTTTTAAGCTGCATAATGAACTTATCGTCAGTGTTAGAATATTGAAGGCAGTATTCAATGTCCTCTTTTAAAATATCTCGGTGAGTTTTACGGCCCGTCTGATGCACCCAATAGTCGTCCTTTTCACCACCGTAAAAAGGTGCGCCCTCCAAAACCGATTTACCGTGCTCTTTGCATATTTCGTCAGAAATTTTTCTAAGCTCGTGTCGGTCGCCAATTTGATTTCGAAACTTCTTGCCGTCCTTAAAGGAAACGCTGTTCACTACAAAATGATTGTGAATGTTTTCGGTGTTGAGGTGGGTAGTGACTACAACTTGAAATCGCTCACCCCAAACTCGCCGTGCAGTTTCAACACCAATCTCGTGAGCCTCTGCCGGGGTAATCTCCCCCTCAGCAAAGCTTTGATATCCGTGATAAGCAATATTCTTACCACGCTCGCCAAAATGCTTTTTGACCGTCACCATATCTCGGTAGGCTGTAAACCTTGAGCAATTGATACCGCTAATATACATCCGCTTGTCGGTCTTATCAGAATTGGTGGCGTATTCAAGTGTCGCGCTAAGGTCGGTGGTTTTCTCGGGGTTCTCGGCGTAGTCGAGTATTTCTTTAAGCTTACCCTTAACGGGCCAAAATCCTGTTGTCGCCAATAAACATCACCTCCCAAGTTCTTCGCTAATGAGGTCTAAAATTTGAATAATTTCATCTCTAAAAACAGTGCAATCGCAATCGGGGTCATTATAAAGCACATCAATTTTGTGACAAAGCAAAAGATAATCTTCACTGAGCGGTTGCTTCATTCTTTGCTTTAGAGCCGCTTGCCTAATATATTCCGACATTGAAAGTCGAGCCTCTTTGGCTTTTCTTTTAATAATTTCCTGTTCATCTTTGCTCACACGAGCAACAATTCTTACATTTTTATTTTCCATTTAAAATTCTCCTTTTAAATTTATTT
>JAZSDI010000116.1:0-2723 GCA_045531045.1 Acutalibacteraceae bacterium
TAAATCAAGCGTATCACCAACAGAAAAACAGAAGTTTTCTGTGCCTACACCAAAAAGCATTGCTGTAAAGGTGTTAGCGCCTTTGCTGAAAAGCAACCGCAAATGTTTGCCTGAGCATATAGGCATTATTCTTTCAAGTTTTACACCCCATATACCAAATACGGGTGTTGGATTTCCTGCGCCAAAAGGTTCTAAAGACTTTAAAACTGATGCTAAATCCACGCTTAAAGCCGAAACATTAAGCCGACAGTCAATATGTAAAATCGGTGCAACGGCATCTAAATTTTCAGCAAAAGAGTTAATGCTCTTCCTGAATTCTTCAATATTTTCTTGACGCAAACTCACGCCAGCCGCCAATTCGTGACCGCCAAATTTCTCTAATAAATTTTCACAACTTTTAATGGCATCAAACAGCGGGAAACCTTCAATGCTTCTGCCTGAGCCGTGTGCATTACCCTCATCATCAACAGTAATTAAAACTGTAGGTTTCCCGTATTTTTCGGTTATCTTAGCCGCAACAATACCGATTATTCCCTGATGCCAGTTTTCACCCTCGCAAACAATTACTCTTTGGTTTGCATATCCCTTATTCTCCACTAAATTCAAGGCTTCACAGAAAATTGTTTTCTCGGTTTGTTGACGCAAAGCATTCTCACCGTCAATTTCATTTGCAATACCCAAAGCAGTCAGCATATTATCACAGGTCAATAACTTAACTGCCCGTGAAGCATCACCCATTCTGCCCGCCGCATTAATTCTTGGACAAAGACCAAAAGCAATTTTGTTTGCAGTAATACTTTTTTGCTCTAAACCTGCAACACTCATCATAGCTGAAAGACCAGTTAAAGGTGATGTTCTAAGTTTCTTTACACCGTATTTCACAATACTCCTATTTTCCATTGTAAGAGGCATTATATCTGCAATAACCGCCAAGGTAAGCATATCTGCAAAATAAGGCAAAAGTTCCTCGGGCTCTTTGTTTTCCATAACACAAACAAGCCTGAAAGCCACCTCAGCACCGCAAATTTCCTTAAATTCAGAAGGACAGTCGCTGCGATAAGGGTCTACAACCGCATCTGCCTCGGGTAATATTTCTTTCGGTAAATGATGGTCGGTCACAACAACATCCATACCAAGACTTTTAGCAAGTTTGATTTCCTCTATAGCAGAAATTCCATTATCAACAGTAATTATTAACTGAACACCCTGATTTTGCAATTCATAGACCGATTCCTCGCTCATACCGTAACCCTCTTTAAAACGGTCGGGTATGTAATAAATACAGTCCGCATTTCTGCTCTTTAGATAATTAAACATCAATGCAGTAGCAACAACGCCGTCACAGTCATAATCGCCAAACACTGCAATTTTTCTATTATCCTCAATAGCAGCATTTATAATTTCTGAAGCCAGAACAATATCAGCCATAACAAAAGGATTTGAAAATACAGGCTCATCGGATAAAAACTGCTCAAGCTCCATAGGGTCGGAATATCCTCGGGATGATGCAATTAAAGACACAATAGGGTCAACATCGCATTCCTCGGCTAATTCCTTAGCAAGTTCTTTATCAAACTCTGAAACTACCCACTTTTTAAAGCCCATATTCTCATCTCCTTTCAGTTATGTTCTTTTTTGTTTAAATTTTCGCTGAAATTTCCTTTATATATTTCTTCAAATCGTCACCAAGTTCGGGATGATTTAAACCAACCTCGATATTAGCCTTTAAAATACCAAGTTTATTTCCCATATCATAGCGTGTGCCTGAAAATTCAACGCCTGTCATACCTTTAGTTCTGGCAATTTCAGCCATAGCATCGGTAAGTTGCAACTCACCGCCCGCTCCCAAAGGAATACGCTCTAAGATTTCAAAAACCTCGCTATCCAAGACACAACGTCCCAAAACCGAGAAATTTGAAAACTTTTTATCAAGTGACGGTTTTTCTATCATATCTGTTACATTGTGAATTTTATCTTCTAATTTTTCTGTTTGAAGAGAACTATATTTCACAAGCAATTCATCCGGCACTTCTTTTATACCAACAACGCTCTTACCGTATTTTTCATAAGCTTCACACAATTCACCTATTGCGGGAATTTCACCGATGATTACATCATCACCGTAAAGCACTGCAAAGGGCTCATCGCCCACAAATTCTTTTGCTCTTAAAACAGCATCGCCCAAGCCTCTCGTAACCTTTTGGCGAATGTAATAAATATTTGCAAGTTCTGCAGGTTTTCTAACTTCATTTAAAACCGCTGTATTCCCTCTTTTTTCAAGCATATTTTCAAGTTCAATAGCATAATCAAAATGGTCTTCGATTATACCTTTACCTCGGTTGGTTATGATTAAAATATCGGTTATACCTGCCTTTACCGCTTCTTCAACGATATACTGAATAGCAGGTTTATCAACTATTGGAAGCATCTCTTTGGGCATAGCTTTAGATGCAGGTAAAACCCTTGTTCCCAGACCCGCAGCAGGAATAATTGCCTTTTTAATTTTCATAACAATCCCTCACTAAAGTAAAAATATGGATAATAACAAAGGAACATACTGTACCGTCATAAGTCCTGCAAAAAAAAGCAAAAAGTTAACTCCGCCAAATTTACGGTAATCAGCCACGATATCGTTACTTTCACTTTTGATTTTCTTAACGGTTTTAATTGTATGATTTTTGTATAAATAATCTCCAAATAAGCCAGAAAGCACTCTCAGGGCA
>JAZSDI010000049.1:0-5124 GCA_045531045.1 Acutalibacteraceae bacterium
GGGGTTGGTTTTTATTTATTTAGAAACTTCATATAATGAAATCGTTCGCTTTGCTCACGATGAAATCCAAAATAAATTTTGGATGAAATATTTTTGCGCAAGCAAAAATGTGAAATAAAATTCGCCTCTTAACATTTGCGAAGCAAATATTTCATAGCGTAGCTATTTCATATTACGAAGTAATATTTCACTCGCCGCAAGGCGAATTTAATTGAAAAAAGCACCGACAAAGTCGATGCTTTTTTCTGGAGCGGGTGATGGGAATTTGTCTCGGCACTCCCGTGCCTATCGCCTCGCTAACGCTCGTTGCCGCGTCGCACAAACAGTCCACTGGACTGTTTGTTATTGCTCCTTGTTCGATTCCCATCAATACAACAAAAAAAAGAGAAGCCGGGCCTAAAGGCACAACTCCTCTTTTGGAGCGGGTGATGGGAATCGAACCCACACGACCAGCTTGGAAGGCTGGGATTCTAGCCATTGAACTACACCCGCATATTCGGAACAGGTAATATAATATCACAAACTAAATTATTAGTCAAGAAGTTTTTTGAAAAGTTGGAACAAAAACTTGACAAAAACATATCATAATGATATACTAATTTAAAAATTAAATGCGTTGAAGGAATTATTTTTAGTATCTTGCGTGTTTTAGAGAGCTGTCGGGTGGTGCAAGACGGTACGGCGATACTCAAAAAGCCTCATTCCCGAGCAGAACGGCTGAATTTCCAGTAAGTCGTTACGGCTGTGCCCCGTTATCATGGCAAAAAGCTTGTTGGAGCTTTACAGAGAGACCGTTTTTAACGGTAATCAGGGTGGTACCGCGAATTTTTCGTCCCTGAGATTGCAAAAGCAGTCTCAGGGCTTTTTTATTTGAGACTGACATTTAAGAAAGTGAGAAAATTTTATGAAAATCCAAATTTTCGACAAAACCGTGTCTTCAAAAAATCAAACCTTTAGTTTCAAGGAGAAGCTTGAAATTGCCCGTCAGCTTGAAAAGTTGTGTGTTGACGCCATTGAGCTTCCCGCTATTGAAAACTCCACTACCGATATTTTGCTTGTAAAAACCGTTGCTTCCTTTGTGAAGAACAGCGTTATTTCGGTTGGTGCAGGTTACACCGAGGAAAGCCTTAAAAACGCTTTAACCTCTCTTGCGACTGCAAATCATCCCCGCATCAGAGTTGAGGTGCCTGTTTCAACCGTTGGTATGGAATACACCTGCCACAAAAAAGCACCCAAAATGCTTGAAAATGTTGCATTTTTAGTTGAAGAAGCCAAAAAGCAGTGTGCAGATATTGAATTTTGCGCTGTTGACGCCACAAGAGCCGAGGCTGATTTCTTAAAAGACATTATTTTGACCGCTTGTGAAAAGGGCGCTAATATCGTGACCGTTTGCGACAATGCGGCTGAAATGATGCCTGATGATTTCGGCAAATTTATTAAAGAAATCGCAGAATATATCCCCGAAAATGTAATTTTGGGTGTTTCGGCTGACAATAAAAACGGTCTTGCCGCCGCTTGCGGTATTGAGGCTGTTAAAAACGGAGCCAAAATGCTTAAAACATCGGTTTCAAACGATGAAATTTCACTTGAGACTGTTGGAAATATCATTAAAAACTGCGGTGCTAAAAACGGATTTGAAAGCGAACTTAAATACACCGAAATGCTTCGCATTTTAAAGCAAATCGGCAGAATTATTGCTACCGCCAAGGACGAAAGAAGCGTTGTAACCTCCGCAAGTCACGATGAAAGCGGCATTAATCTTGACAAGAACGACTCTAAAGAGACCGTTTTGACCGCCGTTTCACAATTAGGCTACGATTTAACCGAGGAAGACGGCACAAAGGTTTACGAAGAATTTTTGCGTGTTGCAGGTAAAAAGACTGTGGGCGCCCGTGAGCTTGACGCCGTTGTTGCAAGTGTTGCTTTGCAGGTTCCTCCCACATATAAACTCGTAAGTTATGTTATAAACAGCGGTAACATTATTTCCACCACCGCTCAAATCACAATGGAGAAGGACGGCAAACAGCTTCAGGGCATCTGCCTTGGAGACGGTCCTGTTGATGCGGCGTTTTTAGCCGTTGAACAGATTGTTGGTCACCACTATGAGCTTGACGATTTCCAAATTCAGTCAGTAACCGAGGGTAAACAGGCCTTGGGCTCGGCTGTTGTGAAACTGAGAAGCGGCGGAAAACTTTATTCGGGCAACGGTATCTCGACTGATATTTTGTCCGCAAGTGTCCGTGCTTACATTAACGCCGTTAACAAAATTGTTTATGAGGAGGCGTAAAGCTTGAAATACTCATTTTTAACAAAGGGTTGGCACAATAACACGTTTGACGAGTTTTGCGCCATCGCAAAAGACCTTAAATTTAAAGGAATTGAACTTCACAATATTCACAACCGCCTTTTTACCGATAAAGACGGTGCATTTCACGATTATGCTGCGGCTAAAACCGTTCGCAAACTCTTTGAAATGAAGCTTCAAATCCCTTGTATAGACACCATCTGCAACTTGGCAGATGCTTCCAAAGAAGAAGATAACATCAAAGAAATTGAGGCTTGTATTGACATTGCTTCAAACCTTAAAATTCCTTATATCCGCATTTATGCCAGTGAAAAGGAATACACCGAAGAGAAAAACCAAAATGTTGCAAATATTATAACAAAGGTGCTTCCTTTGGCAGAGGAGAAAAATGTTTGTCTGCTTTTGGAAACAAGCGGTATTTATGCCGACACTTCCAAACTCCGTGCAGTTTTGGAGAGTTTTGCAAGTGATACATTGGGTGCCCTTTGGGATATGTATTCCCCTTATTTCGTTTGCGACGAACAACCCGACACCACAATTAAAAACTTGGGCGCTTACATTAAGCATGTTCATATTAAGGACGCTGTCAAAACCCCAGACGGCACTGAATTTTGCCTTATGGGCGAGGGAGAGGCTCCTATTGAACAGATGATGCAGGCTTTGAGAAGCGTTAATTTTGACGGCTTTATTTCTCTTGAGTGGGACCCCAAATGGTGCGAAGAGTTAGACGATATGGAGATTATCTTCTCCCAATTCGTAAACTATATGAAGCAGTTCAGCGACACTTCAAAAAGTGACAATTCCCTTTACTACAACCGTGCCCACACAGGAAAATTCGTTTGGGAAAAGGACCGTCTTATTGACTGCACCTTCTCTCAAGTTCTTGACAGAATGGTCGAAGAATTCCCCGACCAATATGCTTTTAAATACACAACTCTTGACTATACAAGAACCTACAGCGAGTTCAGAGACGATGTTGACACCTTTGCCCGATCCCTTATTTCGATGGGCGTTAAGGCAGGCTCTCACGTTGCTGTTTGGGCTTCAAACGTGCCTCAGTGGTATATTGCTTTCTGGGCAACCGTTAAATTGGGCGCTGTTTTGGTAACCGTTAACACAGCATATAAAATCCACGAGATTGAATATCTTTTAAAGCAGTCTGACACTCACACCCTTATTATGACCGAAGGCTCTAAAGACTGTAACTACGGCGAAATTATTGCCGAGCTTTGCCCCGAACTTAAAAACACAAAGGTAGGCTCCCCCTTGCACAGCAAGAGACTGCCCTTCCTTAGAAATGTTATAACCGTTGGTTATCGTTTAAAGGGCGCTATGACTTGGGATGAGGCAATCACCCGTTCTTCTCAGGTGCCCGTCAGCGAGGTTTACCGTATGGCTTCCTTGGTTGACAAGGACGATGTTTGCAATATGCAATACACCACAGGTACAACAGGCTTCCCCAAGGGAGTTATGCTTACCCACTACAACGTTGTTAACAACGGAAAATATATCGGCGACAGAATGGAGCTTTCCACCGCCGACCGAATGATGATTCAGGTGCCAATGTTCCACTGCTTTGGAATGGTGCTTTCCATGACATCTTCAATGACTCATGGCGCCACAATGTGCCCCATGCCTTATTTCTCGCCGAAATCATCTTTGGCTTGTATCAACAGTGAGCGCATCACTGCATTTAACGGCGTTCCCACAATGTTTATTGCAATGATGAACCACGCCGACTTTGCCAAAACCGATTTCTCCCATATTCGTGTTGGAATTATGGCAGGTTCTAACTGCCCTGCCGACCTTATGAAGAGAGCAACGGTTGATTTTAATATGAAAGAAATCGTTTCGGTTTACGGTCAGACCGAGGCTTCCCCCGGTTGCACTATGAGCAGTTATTTTGACTCTCTCGAAGTTCGCACCGAAACGGTTGGCTCAGCATTTGCCAATGTTGAGTGTAAAATTGTTGACCCTGAAACAGGTCTTGACTGTCCCGACGGGGTAAACGGCGAGTTTGTTGCCCGTGGATATAACATTATGAAGGGTTATTACAAAATGCCCACAGCCACCGCCGAGGCTATTGACAAGGACGGTTGGCTCCATACAGGCGACTTAGCTTGTCGTGACAGTGACGGTAACTACCGCATCACAGGTCGTCTTAAGGATATGATTATCCGTGGCGGTGAGAACATTTATCCCAAGGAAATTGAGGAATTTATTTACACCTGTGATAAGGTTAAGGATGTTCAGGTTATCGGTGTTCCCGACAAACAGTATGGCGAGGAGATTTATGCTTCTATTATTCTTAAAAAGGGTGAAACCATGACCGAGGACGAAATGAAGGCATATATTGCCGCTAATATGGCTCGTCACAAGGTGCCCCGTTATGTTGAATTTGTTGAATCTTTCCCCATGAACGCCGCAGGAAAAATCCTCAAATACAAAATGCGTGAGGATGCGGCAAAGAGATTAGGACTTGATAAATAATGTATAAGGACTTTTATGTAATTGACGCCCACTGCCACATCTACCCCGAAAAAATTGCCTCAAAGGCGGTTGCGGGGACCGACAATTTCTACGGTGTTACCTCGGCAAACAAGGGTACTATCTCAGACCTCTTAGAACGTGGTGATAAGGCAGGGGTTGACCATTTTATAGTTCAGTCGGTTGCAACAACACCAAAACAGGTAAACAGCATAAACGAGTTTATCTCAAACAGTGTGGCGCTTTACCCCGACCGCTTTACAGGGCTTGGAACCCTCCACCCTGAAAGCGAGGATATTAAGGGCGATATTGAAAGACTTGTTGAGTTGGGA
>JAZSDI010000036.1:0-4203 GCA_045531045.1 Acutalibacteraceae bacterium
GCACTCTTGCCGAAATAAGTGTATTTTCTGCTTTATAGACCAGTTGCCGAAGGGACTAAGAGAAAGTCTTTATTTTAAGGATGATGATTCCCGTTTGTCCTTCCTTTTTGGAAATTATATTACCCTCACAAATATCACCGAACACGAGGTTGAACGCATTATAAAAATGCACATAAGTCCCATAAACATTTCGGTGCATACAACAAATCCCGAGCTTCGTGTTAAGATGATGAATAATAAAAACGCAGGTAAGGTTTTGGATATAATCCACCGTTTTAATGAGGCGGGTATAAAGCTTAACTGTCAGCTTGTATTAGTTCCTGATTATAATGACGGCGATGAGCTTGAAAGAAGTCTTAAAGACCTTACTGCACTCGAAAACGTTGAGTGTATTGCAGCTGTCCCCGTTGGACTCACAAGATACCGTGAGGGTCTTTGTGAGATTTCCCCCTTTAATAAGGAAAGAGCAGGTAAAACAGTTGATATTTTAGAGAAATACAGTGATTTAACCCTTGAAAAATACGGTGAACGCCGTGTTTTTGCGGCTGACGAGTTTTATATTTTGTCTGAAAGACCGCTTAAAGACGCCGATTATTATGAGGAGTTTTTGCAGCTTGAAAACGGCGTTGGATTAGTGCCTTTATTATTAAAGGAAACCGACGAAGCTATAGATTTGTGCGATTATAAACTTGATAATAAACGCAAAATCACTATGGCAACGGGCGAAGCGGCTTATCCTTTTATTAAGTCTATAGTTGACAAAGTATTAAAAAAATGGGATAATTTGGAGTGTAAGGTAGTCGCTGTTAAAAACGATTTCTTTGGCGGCGAAATTACCGTTGCAGGACTTATAACCGCTACCGATATTGAAAATCAGTTAAAGGACACAGAACTTGGCGAGGAATTACTTATTCCGTCGGTTATGCTTCGTGACGGGGGAGATATGTTTCTTGACAGTGTCACTTTAGAGGAATTGTCCCAAAAACTTAATGTGAAAATAACACCCGTTGATAATGATGGGTATGACTTATTAGATAAAATTTTAGGAGTAAATGAGTAAAATGGCAAAACCGATAGTTGCTGTTGTTGGCAGACCAAACGTGGGAAAATCCACACTCTTTAACAAAATAATCGGTAAAAGACTTTCCATTGTGGACGATACTCCAGGTGTTACCCGTGACCGTATTTACGGTGATGCTGAGTGGCAGGGCAAAAGTCTTATGCTTATAGATACCGGCGGTATTGAGCCTAAAACCGATGATATAATTTTAAGCAGTATGCGAAACCAAGCAAAATTGGCTATTGATACGGCTTCGGTTATAATTTTTGTAACCGATTTAAAGTCGGGAGTTACTGCTGCTGATATGGATGTTGCCGCAATGCTTCAAAAAAGCGGCAAACCCATTGTTCTTTGTGTTAATAAGTGTGATAGAATAGGCGAAACTCCAATGGAGTTTTATGAGTTTTATAATTTAGGACTCGGTGACCCTATCGCTGTGTCTTCTGTTCACGGTCACGGCACAGGCGACCTTTTGGATGCAGTTATGTCTCATATTGACGATGCTGAGTTTGAGGAAGCTGATGAAGATATAATCAATGTTGCGGTAATCGGAAAGCCGAATGCGGGTAAATCCTCCCTTATAAACTTCATTTCGGGCGAGGAGCGTTCTATTGTTTCTAATATTGCGGGAACAACCCGTGACGCTATTGATACAAAGGTCACCAAAAACGGCATTAACTATAATTTTATTGATACTGCGGGTCTGAGACGCAAATCCAAGGTAGAAGATAATATTGAAAAATACAGTGTTTTACGCGCAAAAATGGCTATTGACCGAGCTGATGTTTGCGTTATTATGATAGACGGTGTAGACGGTTTTACCGAGCAGGACTCCAAGGTTGCAGGTTTAGCTTTGGAGGAGGGTAAGGCTTGTATTATAGCCGTTAATAAGTGGGATGCTGTTGATAAAGACGGTACTACTATGGATGCTTACCGCAAGAAACTGATGGTAGATTTTTCCTTTATGCCCTATGCGCCTATTGTATTTATTTCGGCAAAAACAGGTCAGAGGGTTGACAGACTTTTTGAACTTATTAAATATGTTAACGAGCAGAACACAATGCGTATCTCCACAGGTATGCTTAACGACATTTTGGCAGATGCTACTGCTCGTGTTCAACCTCCCACAGATAAGGGAAAAAGACTTAAAATTTATTATATGACTCAGGCCTCTACCAAGCCTCCCACATTTGTTTGCTTCTGCAACAAAGCAGAACTGTTCCATTTTTCATATCAGCGTTATTTGGAAAACCAAATCCGCTCAACCTTTGGTCTTGAGGGTACACCTGTTAGATTTGTCATTCGTGAAAGGGGAGACAAATAGTGTCTGTTGCTGTTGTAATTTTAGCTTATTTATTAGGAAGTATAAATTTTGCTGTTATATTCAGCAAGGCATTTATGAAAAAGGATGTAAGAGAGGTAGGAAGCGGAAACGCAGGGACCACCAATGTTATGAGAAGTGCAGGTTTTCTCCCTGGTGCACTTACCTTTTTCTGTGATGCTTTAAAGGGCTTTGCTGCTTGTTATATAGGTAAAACAGTTTTTGAAATGATAAGCGAAACTAAGCCTGATGAATGGGGAATTATAGGCGCTTATATTTGCGGACTTGCCTGTATGTTGGGTCACGTTTTCCCCGTGTTCTTTAGGTTTAAAGGTGGCAAAGGCGTTGCCACAAGCGTTGGCATTTTTGCCGTTTGTTCGCCTGTTGCTATTGTTATAGGTCTTACGGTATTTGCGGTTGTCACCTTGGTTACAAAATATGTTTCCTTAGCTTCTTTGACAGCAACTGTGGTGGTTGTGGTTTGCTCCTTGATTTTCAGACTCACAAGTGCACCTATACTTCCGCAACTTATATTATCGGTTGCTATGGGATTGATAGTCTTTATCAAGCACGGAGAAAATATTAAAAGATTGCTTGGAGGCACAGAAAATAAAGTTGGAGGAAGGAAGAAACAAAATGGTTAAGGTAAGTGTTTTAGGCTCAGGCGGATGGGGTATGGCTTTGGCTCTTTGCGCTTATAATAACGGTTGCAAGGTTACCTTGTGGTCTCCTTTTGAAGATGAAGTTGAAATGCTTAAAACAAAGCGTACCAATGAAAAACTTCTTAAAGATGTTTTTATTCCCGAGGATATAGAAATAACATCTGACCTATCGGTTGTTGAGGGTGATACAATAACTATTATTGCCGTTCCTTCAACCGCTGTTCGCTCTGTTGCACAGCAACTTAAACAATATAAAAATTTTGGTATCATAGTTAACGTTTCCAAAGGCTTTGAAAAAGAAAGCTTGAAAAGACTTTCTGAGGTAGTTTCAGAAGAATTACCAGAAAGTCCCGTTGTTGCATTGACAGGACCTTCTCATGCAGAAGAGGTTGCAAGAAAAATGCCAACCTCTATAGTTGCGGCTTCCAACTCTTTGGCGGCGGCTCAGGTTGTTCAGGGAATAATGAGAAGTGAATATCTTAAGATTTACACATCGGGTGATATTATAGGCGCAGAACTTGGCGGCGCTTTGAAGAACATCATTGCTATTGCTGCGGGTATTTGTGGCGGTTTAGGTCTTGGAGACAATACAAGAGCGGCGCTAATAACCAGAGGTATGGCAGAAATGGCAAGACTCGGTGTTTGTATGGGTGCTAAGGGTTACACCTTTACAGGGCTTACCGGTATTGGTGACCTTATTGTTACATGTATGTCTGACCACAGCCGTAACAACCGCTTTGGTAAGAAACTCGGTCAAGGTGTTTCGGTTAAAGATGCGCTCCAGCAGGTTGGAACGGTTGAGGGTTATTATGCTGCCGAAATGGCTCATAAACTCTCCTTGAAATATGGCATAGAGCTTCCCATTATCAGTGAATGTTACGCTGTTTTGTATGAGGGAAAGGATATTAAACAGGCTCTCTCAGACCTTATGAGACGCCCCGGAAGAAGCGAACATTAAATTTTTTGAAAAAATACTTGATTTTTGATACTCTTTGTGGTAATATAGTTTTTGATATGCGACCGACGGGTATAAAAATCGTAAGGTACGCAAAACAAAAGGAGGTGCAGACCATGGCTAAATGTGATATCTGCAACAAAGAAATTGCTTTCGGTATTAAGGTTTCTCACTCACACAGACGTAGTAACAGAACTTGGAAGCC
>JAZSDI010000089.1:0-5584 GCA_045531045.1 Acutalibacteraceae bacterium
GTAATTTGAGGTGTTAAAATTGATATATTACCCAAATAAATTAGAGATGTACGCTAATTCTCTGCGATTAATATACCAAAAACTGATATTAAAAGATAGTATTAAGCCAAAATATTTAGATAATTTGAGAAAAATTTATGAATTTGAGGCGACATTTTCCGATAATATTTCCCCACTTGATTTAGAAGAATTTTGCAGTGAACTTTTTACTGCAGTAATTTTCTATAAAGAATTTAATTACAATCTTCATATTAAGGGAAATTACCTTGTAAATCAAAAAATTCTTACCTGCATTTTACTAAATATTGCAAGAAAAAGTGAATTTGTTAAAATGTATATCTTAAGAGAAAAAATTGTTATTAAATCAAAATTCAAACCCGACAAAATACTCAAAAAATTAGTTGGAACACTCGGCGGCATTATGCTAAAATCTTTAAACACAAAAACCGTTTATATACAGTTGAATTTTGAGAAAACAGAAAAAAAGACAACGGGTTTTCACACAGCGTTTTATCACTGCATAGACCCGTTGTCCCCCGTTAATTTGTATTTAAATTCTCAATGATTTTCTCAGCAACTGTCATACCGTCAACTGCGGCGGATACAATTCCTCCCGCATATCCGGCACCCTCACCACAAGGATATATTCCCTTTAAATTACTTTGGAAATCATCGCTTCTGAGTATTCTCACAGGTGCCGAACTTCTTGTTTCAGGGGCGGTTAAAATTGCCTCACAGTCATCAAAACCCGATATTTTTTTGCCAAAGTTTTTAATTCCCTCTTTTAAACTATCGCAGATAAATTGAGGAAAAATATCATTAAAATCAGCATAAACAAAGTTTGGTTTAACAGATGGCTTTACCCTGCCAATTTTAAATTCTTTGCCAAAAACGAAGTTGCCAACAGTATTAATAGGCACAGCACCTTCGCCGATACTATATGCCGCTTTTTCAATTTTTTCTTGCAACTGGCACCCGCCAAGAACATCACTTGAGGGAAAATCAGACGGCTCAACACCAACTAAGACGGCGCTGTTAGAATTAACAGCATCTCGCTTACTGTTACTCATTCCGTTAACCGCAATACCACCGAGAAAACTTGAAGCATTTATAACCTCGCCACCGGGGCACATACAAAATGTATAAACTCCCCTGCCGTTTTCTAAATGGGTAGCCAGTTTATAATCAGCTGCACCAAGGTTTTTATGGTTATAAAATTCGCCGTATAAAGCCTTATTGATATCGCTTTGCAAATGTTCTATTCTAACACCCACCGCAAAGGGTTTTTGTACCATATCGGCGCCCTTGCTTAAAACCATTTTATAGGTATCCCTTGCAGAATGACCCGTTGCTAAAACAACCGTATCGCAAAGAATTTTGTTTCCGTTTGCAGTAATAGAAACCACTCTGCCGTCAGCAATTTCAATATCATCTAAGCGAGTGTTGAATAAAATCTCACCGCCAAGGGAAATTATTTCCTTGCGTATATTTTTGACAACACGAACTAAAACATCAGTGCCAATATGAGGTTTTGCATCGGTTAAAATGTTATCCTTAGCACCCATTTGGTTTAGCACCTTGATAACGGTTTTGGCTCTTGGGTTTTTAATACCCGTTGTGAGTTTTCCGTCAGAAAAAGTACCTGCTCCGCCCTCGCCAAATTGAACATTGTTTTCGGGGTCAAGCTTTCCGCCGCTGAAAAAATCTTTAACAGCCTTTGTCCGTTCATCAACACTGCCACCACGCTCAATTACGAGGGGCTTAAGTCCTGCACGTGCCAGTGTTAAGGCGCAAAACATACCCGCAGGACCAAAACCCACAACAATGGGTCTGTTACTTGGAACTTTGTCACACTTTTGCCATACATATATTTTTTCACTATACGGCGAAGCGTTTTTATTTGATTTTAAAATTTTAGTCTCTTCTTCGCTTGAAACTAAAACCGAGCAACAGAAATGCACATCATTTTTGCGTCTCGCATCAACCGATTTTCTGTATAACTTAACTTCATTAAGTTTGCATTTAAGCAATTTTTCAACACTCGGTTTCAAGTTATCAAAATCAGTATCAAGCGATAAATTTAAATTGTTGATAATCAGCATTATATATTCCTTATCGCATCGACAGTACAAAATGCAGAGCTCCATGCCCACTGCAAATTAAAGCCGCCGCAGTCACCGTCAATATCCAAAATTTCTCCGATACAGTAAAGGTTATTAGAAAATTTGCACTCCATTGTTTTGTTGTTGAAGTCGTGTGTTGCAAGACCTCCGGTGGTTGCCTGAGCGTTAGAAAAACCCGTTGTGCCAGTAACTGCAAACGCCCATTTTTTCATAAGAGATGCTAAAGCCTTAATTTTTTTCATATCAAGGGTTGAAACCTTTTCACTAAGTTTGCAACCTATTTGCTTTAGTAATACCTGACCTACACGTTTTTGAAGCATACCTGTGAAAAACTCGTCTAAATTACGGTTTTTAAGGCTGTTCACACGATTGGTTAAAAGTTCGCAAAGCTCGTTATAACTGGTTTCAGGCATAATATCAAGTGTGATTTGCGGTTTATCTGAATATGAAGCCTCTCTCGAAATTTGAAGCACTGCGGGTCCCGAAAGACCGTAATCACAAAACAATATTTCTCCAAAATCACTGCGCTTTCCAAGAGTAGCAAGTGCATTAATTTTAATACCCTTTAATTGTTTAACAATGTCGGTTTCGGTTTTGACTTGAACGATTGTCGGCTTTTGAGGTGCAATTCTAAAATCGGCTTTTTTAAGAATATTAAACATTTTTCCGTCACAACCAAGCCTCTCTCCACCTGCCAGACCGCCTGTTGCAATTATTAAATTCTTAGTCAAAAAACTTATTTGATTTGATATAACCTTGTAATTTCCGTTAGAAATTTGAATATCGGTAACAGGAGTTTCAGTGTGAGTAATAACACCTAATTCATCACAAGCAAATCTTAGACAGTCAACCACCGAAGATGCCTGAAACGAAGAAGGATAAGCCTTGTCCCCTTCAAAGACGATTTCAACGCCAATTTTTTCAAAGAACTCTTTAGTAAACTCAAAATTATATTTATCGAGGGCATAACGGCAAAACTCGGTATCCTCCCCGTGATAACGAGAAAGATTTATGTTTTTATTTGTAATATTGCATCTGCCGTTTCCTGTGAGACTTAGTTTTTTGCCAACACGAGGCAAAGCTTCCAGAATACGCACTGAAGAATTAGGATATTTTTGCTTGAAATACACCGCAGCGCAAAGTCCCGAAGCGCCACCGCCAATAATAATCAAATCGTTAATCATTCTTTAAACCCCTGATATTTATTAAAAATATTTTATCATAAATAAAGATTTTTTGCAATATTTTTGGACATTGCCCGACATAAAACGCTCAAACACTTGAATTTTTGGAAAAATATTATATAATAAAGATAACGAAATTTAAGGAGATTTAATTTTGGAAAGAGACGCAATTTCTGCAGGAGTATCAAAAATCGGCGGTTTGTTCACAACAGCTGATATTCGTACCCTCATTTGTTATATAATGTCTTCTATCGAAGAACCAATGTCAGGCAATATGCTCTGCGAAGTACTACACAGCGAAGGTATAGCCAATATTTTCGAGGTTAGCGATTCACTGGCATTTTTAGAAAACAGCGGTCACATTAAAGAGTTTGACGAAAGCGGCGATTATGTTGTTACCGATGCCGGTCGCAACGTTGCCGAAACTCTTGGCAGTCACCTTTCAAGTGTTGTTAAAGAACGAGCTTACAGAGCAGTTTTAAAATCTATGGTAATTATCAGAAACACCAAAGAAACCTCATATAAAATTTATGAGGAGGACGGCAGAACCTTTATTGACTGCACAGCTTTAGACCAAAACAAGCCTTTTATGAGTGTTAAATTACTTTTAACCGACGAGGACCAAGCGTTATTTGTTAAGCAGAAGTTCTTAGAACACGCTTCTGAGATTTATTCTAAAATATTTGAAATTATCCTCAAATAATAAAAAAGCACTGCGTCCGCAGTGCTTTTTATTTTATATTGCTTGTGACAATATTGTATCCAAATACCGATTTTTCGTTCTTTGTGAAAACCGTTTCACAAGTCGATATGCAATTTTGTTCATCGTGAGTTTTAATTTCTAAATTTGTAACAAAAGTAAATGTGCCGTCAGGATTTTCGGTCAGACTCTCAGCGGTATGTTTATAAATAGCATATCCTCGTGGCGAAATATAAGCATATCCCTCTTTAAAATTAAAACCATCATTGATTGTTGAAAAGTCCTTGATTTCAAGTCCATACATATTGTATAAATATGTATTTAAAACCGAAGCATCAATATGGTCCCCATCTTTTTGATTAAGCAAGGCTATAGCCGAGTTATTTACAATATCATCTAAACTTTCAAAATCTTCAGAATAAACAAAATTGTGATTTAACATATTCAAAAACCGAGTTTCAAGTACTTTTTTGTAATCTACCTGTGTTTCGGATACTTTTGCATTTAAATTTACAGACTTGAAGCCCATGAAAAATACGAATATTAAAAGAACGGTTATTATTTTAAATAATTTGTTTTTCACAGCTTCACCACCCAAAATCAACTGTTACTATTATATACTCTTAGTTAACATAATAACAGCAACAAATCAGTTACAAATTATATCAAAGTTGTAATCATTGCAAAAATTGAATTATTTTGTAATATTTTATTAATTTTTCATAGTTTTTCTGATAATTCTTAAAAACTTTTAGTTGTATTTAACAAAGCGGTATGCTATAATGTTTGTATAACATATTACTCAAAGGAGAGTATCACAAATGAAAGACTATTTGGCAAATGAAATCAGAAATATTGCTCTGCTAGGTCACAGTAATTCAGGTAAAACCACCCTTGCAGATGCAATTTTATATTATGGAAAGGCTATTGAAAGAATCGGCAAGTCAAACGACGGTACAACCACCCTTGACTTTGATGCTGAAGAGAAAAAACGTAAGGTTTCCGTTTCGACTGCAGTTTATTCTTTAGAGTTAAATAATAACAAATTAAATTTAATTGACGCTCCTGGTCTTTTTGACTTTGCAGGCGGTGTTTGTGAAGCCGTAAATGCAGCAGATTCAGGTATTATCGTGATTTCAGGTAAATCAGGTATTACAGTTGGCGCTAAGCAAAGCTACCAAAAGCTCAAAGAAAACAACAAAGCTGCCGCTTTCTTTATTGGTAAATTGGATTCAACTCACGCTCACTTCTACCGTGTTTTATCAACACTTGTTGCTAACTACGGTGCAGTTATCTGCCCTGTTGTTATTCCTTTTGTTGAGAACGATGTGGTTACTTGTTACATAAATCTTATTGAAAACAAAGCTTATGCTTTTGACGGTTTAACCGCTAAGGAATTCAGAATTCCCGTTAGTGCAGAAATCGAGAATATGAGAAATATGCTCTTAGAGGCTATCGCTTCTGCCGACGAGGAATTAATGGAAAAATACTTTGCGGGCGAAGAATTTACAAAAGAAGAAATTCTTAAAGGTCTTAAATCGGGTGTTAAGAGCGGCGATATTTGTCCCGTATTCTCT
>JAZSDI010000006.1:0-4003 GCA_045531045.1 Acutalibacteraceae bacterium
GAAATATTGGAAAGTGCAAATTGCCGAACAGAAAACGACTGCTCGGCTTTTTCCCGTTGTGGGGGATGTGTTTTTCGTCATATTTCCTATAAGGCTGAACTTAAAGCCAAGGAAAACCGCATAAGAGAAACTGTCAAGCGAATCGGTGGTGTAGATTTAGCACCACAGCCCATTATGTTTGACAGTGAAAACCACTATAGAAACAAGGCGCAGTATCCTGTAAATCTTGATGGCAAAGCAGGATTTTTTGCAACCCATTCACATAGGATTATTGCAAATAATAGTTGCCTTTTACAACCTGAGATTTTTGAAAGTCTTGTAAAAACGGTTGAAAACTGGATTGAAAAGTATAGTGTCAGCATATATAATGAAGAAAAGCACCAAGGTCTTCTTCGTCATATTTATATCCGTCAGGGAGCGGTTACTAAGGAAATAATGGTTACCCTCGTTATAAACGGAGAAACCTTGCCCTTTGCAGAAGAACTGATTTCTGCTTTAAGGGAAACTGCTAAAGATGACCTTAAAAGTGTGCAGATTAATCTAAACCGAGAAGACACCAATGTTATTTTGGGTGAAAAATGTGTAACCCTTTTTGGAAGTGACTACATAACCGATATTTTGTGCGGTGTTAAAATTCGTTTGTCTCCACTGTCTTTTTATCAGGTTAATCACACAATGGCAGAAAAGCTTTATAAAAAGGCGGCAGAATACGGCGAGGTTGAGGGCAAAACCGTGTTAGACCTTTATTGCGGTGCGGGTACAATAGGTTTGTCGTTGGCTCACAAGGCAAAAAGGGTAATCGGTGTTGAGATTATACCCGAGGCTATCGAGGACGCTAAATTCAACGCCAAAGAAAATAATATTGAAAACGCCAAATTTTTCTGTATGGATGCAACCGAATTTGCTGAAAAATCGGCCAAGGAAAACCTAAAGGCTGACGTTATTGTTGTTGACCCACCGAGAAAGGGCTTGACCGAGGAACTAATTTTAACTATTGCAGAAAGTTTTTGCCCTGAAAGAGTGGTTTATGTTTCTTGCGATGTTGGAACATTGGCTAGGGATATTAAAATTTTCGAGCAAAATGGCTATAAATTAAAGGAATATACCCCTGCGGATTTATTTCCAAGAACGGCACATTGTGAGTGCGTGGCATTACTTGTAAAGGAGTAATTTTATGAAGAATTTTTTTAAAGGAATTGTTGTAGGCCTTGGCGGTGTAGCGCCAGGACTTTCAGGCAGTGTTTTGATGGTTATTTTCGGTCTTTACCAGAAAACCATTGAGTGCATAAGCAGTATTTTGAATTTTAAAAAGTTAAAAGAAAATTTGAAATTTTTACTTCCTTTAGGAATTGGTATGGTTGGCGGTGTTATACTCTTCAGCAATGCCGTAAACTACCTTTTAAGTAATTTCGAGGTTTACACCCGTTTTGCTTTTTTAGGTCTTATTTTAGGCACCTTGCCCCTTTTGAATAAAGAGGTTAAAAAGGAAGGCTTTAAACCGATTTTTTATGTGGTTATTGCAGTTTGTTTCGCCCTTGGTCTTTGGATTTTATACGGCAACAGATTTTTCACTACTGTTGAAAATCCAAACACTTTGCAGTCCTTTGTTTTGGGTCTTTCGGTTGCTGGGTCTTATATTGTACCGGGTGTTGATTCGGCGGCAATTTTGAACGCTTTGGGTCTTTACCAAATCTGGCTTGATATAACATCGGTTAAGGTGTTGAATTTGGGCATTTTAATCCCTACAGCAATAGGCTTAGGCGTCGGTGTTTTAGGAATTTCCTTTATTATAAACCGCTTGTTAAAGCGTTTTTACACCGCAACTTTTTCGGTGATTTTCGGTCTTTTCCTATCGGTAATACCAAGTGTTATTGTTGAAATGAAAACGAAAATTTTCATTGGCTTTAATGCTTATACAATAGGCGGTATAATCGCCGTTATTTTAGGATTTTTTGTGTCATTATATTTAAGCGATATATCTGAGAATAATAAGAAAATAAAAAAACTGTTTAATAAAGATTAAAAATATGGTAAAATAAAGAAAAAGGAGGGATAATATGCCGCCAAGAAGACCGAGAGGCTTTTTAACAGAGGAAGAAAAGGCAAATATGCCAAAGGTCACAAAAGATTTGTTAAAAAGAATACTTTCATATTTGTTGCCCTATAAATGGCACTTTTTGCTTGTGTTTGCAGCACTTTGTGTTTCTGCTGTTTTGGGACTTTTCCCGTCGGTTATAATTGGTAAAATAGTTGATACTATTGTAAACAGCCCCAACAATGCCGGTGTAAAATCCCTTATAAGTTTAATTGTTTTAGCCTTTATTGTCACTGCCACTTCCCAAATTTTAATTATTTTAGAGCAGTACATAAATACCTGGATTTCTCAAAAAATTATATTTGATATGAGAAATCAGCTTTATTCCCATCTTCAAACAATGCCCCATGCGTTTTTCCTCGGGGAAAAACAGGGTGACATTATAACCAGAATGAATAGTGATATAAACGGAGTCAGTGCCGTTGTATCGGGAACACTTACATCGGTTGTCAGCAATGCTTTAATTGTTATAGCTTCGGCAGGATATCTTTTCTATACCGATTGGCGTATGGCATTGGTTGGAGTTGCGGTTATGCCGTTGCTTTTATTTCCAACAAGATATATCAGTAAAAAGCGTTGGAAATTAGTATCCGAAGCACAGGATAAATATGACGGACTTAATCAGCAAATAAATGAAACCTTGTCTGTCAGCGGTTCAATGCTTGTAAAACTCTTTACAAAAGAGAAAAATGAGTATGATAAGTTTGAAAATATAAACAGTCAGGTTACCGCTATCACAATTAAAGAACAAAGAGCGGGTAGCTGGTTTAGGGTTATAATGGGACTTGTTATGCAGTCGGCACCCCTTGTTATTTACTTTGTGGGCGGAATATTTATCATAAAGGGTGTAAACGGCACCTTAAGTGTCGGCGATATTACGGTTATCGTTGCCCTCATCAATAAAATGAGTATGCCTATCAGAAACTTGCTTGATGTTCACGTAAGCTTTGTAAGGTCTTTGGCACTATTCACAAGAATTTTTGATTATCTTGACCGCAAGAGTGATATTATAAATTGTGAAAATCCCGTAACACCTGACCTTGAAAATGCAAGTGTTGAGTTTAAAGATGTTAAGTTTGCATACAGTAAAACAAAGCCCATTTTAAAGGGTGTTGATTTCAAGGTCCCAAGCGGAAAAATGTATGCCATTGTCGGCACATCGGGTGCAGGTAAATCCACTATTATTGGTATGATACCCCGTCTTTATGATGTGGTTTCGGGCAGTGTAGAAATTGCGGGTGTGGATGTTAAAAATATAGACCTTTCTTACCTTAGACAAAATGTCGGAATGGTAACGCAAGATACCTATTTGTTTAACGGCACTATAATGGAAAATCTGCTTTATGCCAAGGCAGATGCAACAGCTGAAGAAATCGAAAATGCTTGTAAGGTTGCAAATATTTACGACTTTATTATGTCTTTACCCGAGAAATTTGATACTGTTGTCGGTAACCGAGGTCTTAAACTTTCGGGCGGTGAAAAGCAAAGAATTTCGATAGCGAGAGTTGTTTTGAAAAATCCGAAAATACTAATTTTGGACGAGGCAACCTCTTCACTTGACTCGATTTCCGAAAGCCTTATTCAAACCGCTCTTGACAGAATTATGGAAAACCGCACAAGCATTGTAATTGCCCACCGATTGTCAACTATTATGGCGGCGGACAATATAATGCTTTTAGAAAACGGTGTTATAACCGCAACGGGTAAACATAATGAGCTTCTTGAAAACTGTAAGGGTTATCAGGAATTATATGACACCCAGTTCAGTAAGGTTATCGAATACGAAAAAGATAAGATTTTAAAAAATGATTGACTAAACTGATTGTTATAGGTAAAATATAAAGAAAGAATATGTGAGGTATAAATTATGAGCGAAAATAATAAAGAATTAGAGTATAACCCCGATTT
>JAZSDI010000011.1:0-6998 GCA_045531045.1 Acutalibacteraceae bacterium
CCCACAGGATTGTAGGTATTAACAATAATTGCTTGATCATTAGATGTAGCATCTATAACGCCGGTCATAGAACTTCTGTCTGCATTAAATTGGAATCCGTCAGGAATACTGTGCTCAACCACAGTGTATTTAGTTTCTTCAGGGATATTTCTAACAACAAAGGATTCGCCCTCAGAAAGTGTAACTGTAAATTTACCGTTTGCAGGTATTTCAATATATCCTGCGGAGTTAGAAGCTTCAAAGCGACCCGATATAGGCCTGTCAGATTGGTCTTTGAGGGTTACCTCTGCGGTGAATTTTATATCATCTTTAATATCAACAGGATTTCCGTTTTCTAGGACAACCCGCTTTGTAATTACGAGATCACCTTCGCCCATCGCTGTATTTACAAAGTCTACTTCGTCTATGAAATATGCCGCAATAGTACCTGATGCCATCGTACCGGTAGAAGCACCGTTCACATGAACTGATTTAATCTTATAATCATCGTTAGAGGATACTTCTTCTACGGTGTAGGTAGCACCTGCCGGAACACCTGTAAGCCAGAATGTCTGGTCCTTTGAAAGATTAAAGGTATAGGTGCCTGTGGATGAGAGATTTATCATGGTTGGCTCTCCTAAAGGAACAACATTAAGGTCGGTTATCCAACTGTTAAGTTCCCCTGTAAAAGGAGTTCCGTTTTCATAGTGAACGGTAATACGGAAACTGAAATCCGTAGAAGTACCCGGCTCTACTATATCAACCGTTTTGGAAATCTTTAACCCTTGAGCAGGGATAACCTCTAGAAGACCGTTGTTGCCAAGGTTCATATCCACATAGAAAATATTGTTTTCTTCGGTAAGATATGGGTGGAATACCATATGTGCAGACCTGGTATCAATACCATCTGTATTACTCTTTTGCTCGTCATACATCTGAAGTTCACGAGCAGGAGTACCCTTTGGTACAACATAGGCACCTTTTTCGCCTGTAAGTGTTTCAAAATCAGATTTCCAGGTTGCTGCTTTTATCGAAGCCGATGACATTTTTTCATAAAGGAATATTGGCTTTTTATCGGCGGTATTCTTGAAGATATAGCGGCGGTGGTAATATTCGCCGTTTTCATTCAGCGTTTCGTTTTGAACAAGGACATACTCTTTGTTCACAAGTTTATAAACAGCCGAATCAAAAGTATAGTAGAAACGCTCGTTTTCCTTAGAGGGTGTGAACTCTGCCAGTGTGGTAATGTGCTTATCGTGAGTAGAAGCAGTAATATCAAAATAGTTAGTCCAGAACTGTCTTGTGATACCGTCTTTTGCAATATGCTTTTGTTCGGTAATACGAGTAATATTAAGCTCATTAAGGTCGGAACGAAGTCCGCTTTCAAAAATTAAACGAATAGGAGAAATTTTATCTGCGTTTTCGACCGTAACATTGACATTTTGTGCCATTTCAACATTAGTACCTTCAAGGGTTACTAGATATGTGACTACAGGCACCAATGAGGCTGGTATTTTCCAAAGCAACGTCTGCTCACCGGTAGCAATATCGGTGCGTATTTGTACCGACATATACATCATATCGGAGTTTTTAATACTACCAGTGGTTTCGCCAAGGAAACCGTAAGATTTATTCTTATAAACGGCGTCTTGGGGTGCAGGTTCAGTTGAATTCTCATCCCAAAAACCTGCATAAGTGCCGTCGGCTTTAGCGTACCAACCGATATAATTCGACCAATCGGTAGGTGAGTTATATTTTAGCTGACCTTTACCGAAAGCATTTGTAACCAATGCCTGAGCATCTGCCGTAGAAGCAATTCCTAGACGGGTTTTAACAGAACGGATAAATTCATCGCCTAATTCGGTGGGATTATCAGGTGTGCCAAGACCGTTATCCGAGGTGTCAGCAAGCTTGGAAGCCATCATATGACCATCATAAAGTGTGTCACCGAGTAAAATACCGTTAATATGCTTGACTTCCATATATTCGCCCAATTTATCCTCAAACTCAACATATCCTGAAAAGTCTGGGCTGCCGCCCTCTAAATGAGTTGGGTAGTAACGGGATTGTAAAATTATCTCATCTACGATTGACTGGAAAGCATCGGTAAGTCCGGTACCGGATGCTGAGAAGTATTCATCTACATAGGATTTGTTTGTTACGTAGGAATTTTTAGTAATAGCAACATTGGAATATTCGGTAGACCGATTGTTGGAGTTTTTAACCCTTACCGAAAGACTGCCTGTTGTTAAATTATTATAAGAATTCCATAAGGCATCCGTGTAGGTTGAGGAATCGGGATTCATAACGCTCTTTGCTACGTCATTGTTACCAATATTGAATCCTAAAGTATAGAAAAGTCCTCTCACATCGGAATTTTCACTTTGATAGTGAGCTTTTATACGGTTGATAACATAGGATGCTGTAAGCTGAGTAAGAAAAGCGTTTCCTTCAATAAGTCCGCTTTCGTCACCATTACCCACGTTAGACGTACCGACGTTGGCATAATTTGTAGTGCCAGTTGATGGAGCACCGTCAGACATAAGCACTAAAATAGGCATACGGTTATCGCCTGCTTGCCAGTTGTTATCGCTTATAACGGTATCCATACCTTCAAACATTTTTAAGGCTTCCCACAGACCAGCCTGTATATAGGTGCCACCGCCAAAACTTTTAGTTTTTCGGTCAAAGTTTTTGGTTCCTCTAACATCACTGTCGACCGAAACTGTTCCCTGCCAATTAAGACTTAAATATTTACCGTCAGAACCTGTGGTATATCTGTCTATGGGGAGTATTTGGGTAACACTATCTGAATAAATAGATGTGCCGGGACTGCCACTTGCAGAATAAAGCACCACACCTACTCGATTATTATTGTTAGTATCGAGCAATCTTTTTATAGCACTATTAGCCGCATCTATAAGGCGATCTTCCGAATTCGAATTTTCCATAGAACCCGAAAGATCCAATACTAGTACAGTATCGGTAGGAACAGTAGAATAACCCACAACCTCTTTATTTGCTGCTAAAGCAGATAAAGCAGTGAGAAAATTCTCATCATCATTTATCATTTTTACGCTACCAGGAAAAGCCGAAGCATCCGTAAATACTGATTTATCGGTCCAAACACCGCCAGCGTTGGTGGTATCAAGATTATTAAGATCGAAATACTTCGTCCAATTATCCATTGTGTTTACATCGACAATACGATTATAATACGGATTTGTCGATGACTCTGCTGCAAACACCGACATTGGCAAACACGACAATATCACAGCAAAACATAGAGCAATACTTAAAATCTGTTTTGTAAAGCGTTTTCTATTTTTCATATCATTTCCTCCAATTATCGATTTAACAATTCACGAAACATTTGCTTATTTGTTTCCGCAACATGCTTTTTGAAGTTTTTCAGAACCTGTTTGCATAGGTTTTTATAGTCTAATGAGAATACTTTTTCTATATTCTTGTTTTGAATTTCTTCAGAAATCCCGTAAATACCAAGAATATTATGCAACGCACCCGAAATCCTCGTTTCCAATGGCACAGGGTTTCCTGCTGTCATCAGCGTTGCATATTCAATACCCGATACAAGAATTTCCGCTTCTGAAAACTGTTCTTCAGACCAGTCGGGTTGATATTTTTTGAAAATCTTTTTAGAACGTTTAGTGTCGTTTTTACGAATAATATCAAGACATAGAGGACTTGAATATGAAGAAATGAAAAAATCCTTTATGATGTCGTCGTCTTCACATGCACTTGTCATTGTTGTAAGCTCTAAACATATTGCCATTATAGAGCCATCTTCTTTATCAGCCTCTTGCTCCATCATTTTCCATTGATAGTCACAAAGCATATCAACCAGTTCCGCAAGTAAATGTTCTTTGGTCGGAAAATGGAATGTTAAATTACCGGGACTCATCTCCAGTTCCTTAGCTATTGACGACACAGTTGTGTTCGTATAACCTTTTTCAAGGAACTGTTTAGAGGCTTCGCTAATAATTTCAGTCCTTGTCAAAGCACTTTTATCAATTTTGGCCATCATCTTCTCCTCTGTGCAAAAACAATTTGGTGTACTTACACCCTTCGCATACTATTATAGTATGTATACTAATATTTGTCAATTACTATTTTTACTTTTTTACTATAATTTATATATGGCTTTCGATATCTTGCATCTCTTTATTTGATTATGTTCCCTATCCTGCCAAAAATATGCAAATTACTACATAGAGTTAATGTTATTGGCAGAATGTATAGCAAAAAAACTCCCTTAAAATAAGAGAGTTTCTATTATTAGAATAAATCTTTAATTTTCTCGGCAAAGCTCTTATGTTTTTTATAGTTTTTATCGTCACAAGCCTTGTCAAACTCTTTAAGCTTTTCTTTCTGCTGTTTTGATAAGTCTTTTGGAACCTCAACTATAACCTTAACATACTGGTCGCCTTTGCCGCTATAGTTAAGGCGCTGTATACCTTTGCCCTTTAATTTAAATTCATCATTAGGCTGAGTGCCCTCGTGAATTGTAAATTTAACCTTTCCGTCAAGAGTGGGTACGGTTATCTCATCACCCAAAGCCGCTTGTGTAAAGGTTATGGGAATTTCGCAATAAACATCAAAACCGCTGCGCTCAAATATTGGGTGAGGACGGACATTAACATTTATTCTTAAATCGCCCGAAGGTCCGCCATTTGCACCGGCATCTCCGCCGCCACGAATATTAATAACCTGACCGTCATCAATACCTGCAGGAATTTTAACCTTTTGCTCTACTGTATGACGAATTCTGCCCTTTCCCGCACAGGTACGGCAAGGCTTGTCAATAATTTTACCCGTTCCGTGACAGTGGTCGCAGACCCTTTGTGTCTGCATAACACCGAAAGGTGTTCGCTGTGTGGAAGCCACTTGACCGCTACCGTGACAAACGGGACAGGTTTTAGCCTCGCTACCCTTTTCGGCGCCCGAGCCACCACATTCGTTACAGGTGTCAATTTTGGTTACCTTAACGGTTTTTTCACAGCCCTTTGCCGCCTCTTCAAAAGAAAGATTAACGGTTGCGGCAGTATCGTTTCCTCGTCTTGGGGCGTTGGGGTTTCTTCTTTGACCACCAAAACCGCCGCCAAAGCCACCACCGAAAATTGAGCCAAAAATATCGCCCAAATCTCCGAAATCGCCAAAACCACCGCCAAAGCCTGAACCACCGTATCCACCGGCGCCGAAGTTAGGGTCAACACCTGCATGACCGAATTGGTCGTAACGAGCCTTTTTCTCCTTGTCAGACAAAACCTCGTAAGCTTCGTTAACCTCTTTAAAGTTTTTCTCTGCCTCAGCGTCGCCCGGATGCAAATCGGGGTGGTATTTTTTTGCGGCTTTTCTATATGCTTTTTTAAGTTCGTCGTCGGATACAGATTTGTCTACACCCAAGACCTCATAGTAATCTCTTTTGTCAGCCACGAAAATTCTCCTAAGATATGTTTATGTAGGGACAGGCCTCTGGACTGTCCGTTCAATTAAGATGAAACCTAACGGACTGTCGAGGACGCCAGTCCCTACAAATTATTTGTTAAAATTATTTATTATCCTCAACGTCGGTGTAATCAGCTTCATACACATTGGGGTCTGCCTGAGCCTGACCCTGTGCATCACCCTGAGGATTAGCGGCCTTATAAATCTTTTCGCTGATAGCAAAAATTTCCTTTTGCAAATCTTCCTGTTTAGCCTTAATAGCCTCGATATCCTCGCCCTTTAATGCTTCTTTCAAAGCCTCTTTAGCGGTTTCAATCTTAGACTTTTCTTCCTCTGTTACCTTGTCGCCAAGTTCAGAAATAGTCTTTTCGGTCTGATAAATCATCTGGTCGGCATTGTTTCTGATGTCAACAGCCTCACGACGCTTTTTATCCTCAGCAGCATATTCCTCTGCCTCTTTAACAGCCTTATCAATATCTTCTTTAGACATATTGGTGTTGGATGTAATGGTAATATCATTTTCCTTACCTGTTCCCAAATCCTTAGCGGAAACGTGAACGATACCGTTAGCGTCGATATCAAAGGTTACTTCAATCTGAGGAACACCACGGGGAGCAGAAGCAATACCGTCAAGGTGGAACACACCGAGAGTCTTATTGTCTCTTGCAAACTCACGCTCACCCTGTAAAACGTGTACCTCAACCGAGGTCTGACCGTCAGCAGCGGTAGAGAAGATTTGACTCTTCTTAGCAGGGATAGTGGTGTTTCTGTCAATAACCTTTGTGGAAATACCGCCCATTGTCTCAATACCTAAGGAAAGAGGTGTAACATCGAGGAGCAATAAGCCCTTAACGTCGCCACCTAAAACACCTGCCTGTAAAGCAGCGCCTAAAGCTACGCACTCATCGGGGTTGATGCCCTTGAAAGGCTCGGTACCCATAAACGCCTTAACAGCCTCTTGCACAGCGGGGATTCTTGAAGAACCGCCAACCATAAGAACCTTGTTAATTTCGCTCTTTTGAAGACCAGAGTCTGAAAGTGCCTGACGAACAGGAGCCATTGTTGCATCTACCAAGTCAGCAGTAAGCTCGTTGAACTTTGCACGGGTCAAAGTGGTCTCAAAGTGCTTAGGACCTGTAGAGTCAGCAGTGATAAAGGGAAGATTAATGTCGGTAGTAGTCATACCTGAAAGGTCAATCTTTGCCTTTTCAGCAGCTTCCTTTACACGCTGCATAGCCATTTTGTCGTTTGAAAGGTCAATGCCCTGCTCTGCCTTGAAGGTAGCAACGATGTAATCCATAACTCTCTTATCAAAGTCGTCACCGCCTAAACGGTTGTTACCTGCAGTTGCCAAAACCTCTTGGACGCCGTCGCCCATTTCGATAATAGAAACATCGAAGGTACCGCCGCCCAGGTCATATACCATAACCTTTTGGTCGTCTTCCTTATCAATACTGTAAGCCAATGCAGCAGCAGTAGGCTCGTTGATAATTCTCTTAACCTCTAAACCTGCGATTTTACCTGCGTCTTTGGTAGCCTGACGCTGAGCATCG
>JAZSDI010000061.1:0-2416 GCA_045531045.1 Acutalibacteraceae bacterium
GTGTTTCCGAGCGGAAAGGGGCGGAAATGCCCTGAAATAAGCGGAAACAGGTACTCCGGATTTCTTTGGGAACTAGATGCCGCAGGTTCGAGCCCTGTCACCTCGACCAAAAATCCTCATTCGTAAGAATGGGGATTTTTACTTTTTCACTCTTCACTTTTCACTCTTCACTATTCTCTGCTATTTTTCATAGAGGATTTTTGGAAGTAATAAGTAATAGTGAATAGTGAAGAAGTGAAAGTTGTATAGTAAAAAAGGACTGTTCAAAGAGTGAAAATATTGGTAAAATATTTTCAGGAGAGTGAACAAGATGAAAAAGAAAGTGAATTACACAAGGGAGTTTAAAGTGCAAGCCTGCGAATTGGTTTTGAAAGACGGAGTCAAAGTAAAAACTGTTGCAGACAAAATGTGTATCAGTAACGTAATGCTGTACCGTTGGATAGACGAGTACAGAACCTATGGTGATGCGGCTTTCGTGGGTAAAGGACATTTAAAACCACAAGAAGCAAAACTAAAAAAATTGCAAAAAGAAAACGAGGAATTAAGGCAACAGGTAGAGATACTAAAAAAAGCAGCGGCATACTTTGCGAAAGAAAACAAAGACGGTTAGATTTTGCTAAAAAAGAGTTGTCTGAATATGACACCGACATGGTATGCCGAATGCTGCAGGTGTCAAAAAGCGGATATTACAGTCATAAGATACCAAATGAATGTAAAATTTCAGAAGAGGAAAAAGCTGTAATTAACTGTTTTAAAAAGCATAATAGAAATTACGGTAGAATACGGATTCGCAAGGAATTGCTTAATATGGATACAAATATTAGTGAGTACCGTATAGCAAAGATACTTAAAAAATATGGATTAGTAGCTAAAAGCGGAAGAACAGGAAAACCAAAACCGCCAAAACCAACAGAGCAACAGTACATAGAAGAAAATCTAATAAAAGATAAATTTTCTGTAAAGATACCAAATTATCTTTGGTGTTCAGATATAACGGAGCTTAACTGCTACAGACAAAAGATTTATTTGTGCGGAGTAATAGATGTAGCAACAAGAAGATTAGTAGGTTGGGATATAGCGAAACATCAGCGACAAGAAATAGTACAAAACGCATTTAATATGGCTGTGAGTAGAAACCCAAACAGACCTGAAGGAGCAGTGTATCATAGCGACAGAGGTTGTCAGTACACAGCAAAGAAAACCAAAGAGCTTGTTGAACAAAACGGTTTTAGAAAGAGCATGTCAAGACCTGGAACACCAAGCGACAATCAACCCATAGAGAGCTTTTGGAAAACGCTCGAATGGGAGATGACGGATATCCGTCATCTCCCATTCGAAGAAGCCGCAAGAAAAATTGTTGAGTATATTGAATTATATTACAATTCAGAAAGATTACATTCAGGTATTAATTATTCAGTACCAAATCAATTTTTCACTCTTTTATCTGTCCGAAATTCTTGACAAGTTTCGTACAAAAAGAAAAAGCCACACGATGTGTGACTTTTCTTTTTGGGTAGTTTGAACTTAATGACACGAATTAAAATTGTATGAAAATCTGATTTTCTTTTAAAAATTATGATAAATCCAAAGTTGTCCATCCTTTAGTATTTAATCTTTCTTGGACAGAATAGAATAACCGATAATCCTTTACATAAAAATTCCATCCAATAATTCTATATAAAAAACGCCTAAAAGCATTCGTTTTTAAATTAAGGTACAGGTGTGTTCTTTCTTCCGTATATAGTTCGTAATACGCATAATCCCTAAATCCAAACAGTCTTTCTCCAATGCAACGATGTTTGGTTCCCTCTTTATAAGTAACATTGTTTATTGTTTCGTAATTATTGGCGCAAGTTTCCAAATCGATAAACGCAATATTTCCACTAGCATTACGATAGTAAAGTTTGTCTTTGGTTATATCTGTAATATCGGAAATATGAATTTTGACCATAAAATTACCTCCTCTAGTATATTATAGCATAAAAGCGGCGAAGCCGCAATACTTATTACCTATTACTTCTTACTTATTACCTTCCAAAAATCCCGTTCAAAACATTATTTGAAGTAAGAGTGAAGAAGTAAGAAGTAATAAGTAAAAATCCCGCCCACTTTCGTGAACGGGATTTTTGGAGGCACCACCCAGAATCGAACTGGGGATAAGGGCTTTGCAGGCCCCTGCCTTACCGCTTGGCCATGGTGCCGTATTCTGTTTTGAAAAATAAAGGACGCTTAAAAAGCCTTAAGCGTCCTTGTGGAGCGGATTACGAGGCTCGAACTCGCTACCTCCACCTTGGCAAGGTGGCGCTCTACCAGATGAGCTAAATCCGCATCAAGTTGGTGCCTCCGGTCGGAATCGAACCAACGACACGAGGATTTTCAGTCCTCTGCTCTACCGACTGAGCTACAGAGGCAAATG
>JAZSDI010000042.1:0-6776 GCA_045531045.1 Acutalibacteraceae bacterium
AAACGTAGTACCTGAGGCTAGAGAAGCACTCAACCGTTTTAAGATGGAAGCTGCTAACGAGGTTGGCGTTAACCTTAAGCAGGGTTACAACGGCGACTTAACCTCTAAACAGGCTGGCTCTATCGGCGGTCAGATGGTTAAGAAAATGATTGAGTCTTACGAAAACAGCATGAAATAATTCGGTTCGACCGATTATTTAAAAACAGCCTTAGAAATATCTAAGGCTGTTTTACTTTTTATAAATTATATTTTAAACTTTTTAAAAAGAAATAAAATTCACATTTTAGGTTGATTTCACATTAACAAAATGGTATTATAATTTTAAAATATCTTGAGGTGAAAATTATGAAATACGAAAAGCTTTTTCTTAAAGATTCTTACTCATTTTTAGGCGAAAATGGTGCCAATCCCACTTTAGAAATATATTTACCATATAATATGTCTGAAATGAACCGCGAAAATCAAAAGAGACCGTGTATAATAATTTGTCCCGGTGGCGGTTACTCGTATTGTAGTCAAAGAGAATCTGAACCGATTGCTTTTAGATATCTACAAGCTGGTTATAATGTGTTTTTACTTACATATTCCGTTGGTTCAGCAAACATTCATTTCCCTGCACAAATAAATGAAGTTGCGGCTGTTATGGATCTTATAAACACCAAAGCGGAAGAATGGAATTGTAACACCGAAAAAGTTGCAATAATCGGTTTTTCAGCAGGCGGTCACCTTGCCTCCCACTACTCTACTGCGTTTGATTGTGAAGAGGTTAGAAAAAACTTCCCAAACAGCAAAGCTGTAAACGCAACGGTTCTTTCTTATCCCGTAATAACTGCCGACCCCAAGCATCACCATAAAGGCAGTTTTGAAAACTTGCTAGGCAGACCTTTAGAGAATAACGACATTGACAAATTTTCTTGCGATAGATTAGTAAACGAAAAAACCCCACCCGCATTTATTTGGCACACTGCCGATGACACCTGTGTTTCGGTAAAAAACAGCATTTTATATGCAACTGCATTATCGGAACACAAAATACCTTTTGAGTTGCATATTTTCCCCTTTGGAGGCCACGGCCTTTCTACCTGCGATAAGGAAACCTTAAATAATCCGGATATCATTGCCGAGCACAATAAAATTTGGATTGAACAATCCATCAAATGGTTAAATCTAACTCTAAATAAATAATTGTATTGAAAAAGAATTTGATGTAATAGTTCGCAGATTAGCATTTCCCAATTCAGGAATACGTCACTTTCACAACAACGTTACCTACAGCGATATTACTTCCTATTTAAAATGCTTAGATATTGCATATGCAAGAACACTTGGTGAACCAAACGACTCCTTTTATTGTAGCAAAATTTACAACCCAACTCTCAAAAATATATGGTTTGAAATTGATGGCGTTCTCTACTCCATAAACCCCGGATAAACCCTTAAAATCAACCAAAAAAACACCCAAGATAACTCTTGGGTGTTTTTATTTAATTACTCAAAAGCAAATTGATTTTCCGAAAAAGTACAATTCACGCTATCACCGTTTTTAATACTTCCATCAAGGATTTTTTCACTTAAAGCGTCCTCAATTTTGCTTTGTATTTCACGGCGAAGGGGCCTTGCACCGTAAATATCGTCAAAACCTTTTTCAGCTAATGCCGACTTTACATTATCATCCCAAGTTAAAGAGATATTGATATTTGAAAGCCTTTTTTTAAGGTTTTCAAGCATTTTATCTGCAATCTGCTCAATTTCCTCTTTGCTAAGTTTTGAGAAAACAATGATATCGTCAACACGGTTTAAAAATTCGGGTCTGAAAGTGGCTTTAAGCTCACCCAAAGCCGCTTCCTTGACATTTTCATTAGCATTAGAACTTTCGCCAAAGCCGAAGCTTACCTTTTTCTCGGTTAGCTTTCTGGCGCCCACATTAGAGGTCATAATAATAACCGTATTTTTGAAATCGACCTTTCTTCCCTGTGAGTCGGTTAAAATTCCGTCCTCTAAAATCTGCAAAAGCATATTGAAAACATCGGGATGCGCTTTTTCAATTTCATCAAAAAGCACCACTGAATACGGGTTGCGTCTTACCTTTTCGGTAAGCTGACCGCCCTCTTCAAAGCCTACATATCCGGGTGGAGAGCCAACAAGACGGGAAACGGTATGCTTCTCCATATACTCCGACATATCAAGTCTAATCATAGCGTTTTCGCTGCCGAACATAGCAGTTGATAGTGCTTTGCAAAGCTCGGTTTTACCAACGCCTGTGGGACCTAAAAAGATAAACGAGCCTATAGGTCTGTTAGGGTCTTTAAGCCCTACTCTGCCCCGTCTTATAGCCTTCGCAACAGCAGTTACAGCCTCATTTTGACCGATAATTCTGTTATGCAGTTCTTCCTCTAAGCGAAGAAGTCTTTGGCTTTCAGCCTCGGTAAGTTGAGATGCGGGAATGCCTGTTGATAAAGCAATTATATCGGCAATATCCTCGGGAACAACCTGACCGTTTCTGTGGCCGTTTTTCTCTTCCCAAGCCTTTTTCTTTTCCTCAAGTTCGTTTCTAAGGCTTGTTTCTTTGTCTCTAAGGGTTGCGGCGTGTTCAAATTCCTCTGCCGAGATAGCCTCTTCCTTTTCGGCTTCAACCGAAGAAATTTCACTTTCCAAATCCTTTAAAAAGTCGGGAGCATTGCTGACCTTGAGTCGCACCTTTGCAGCCGCTTCATCAATTAAGTCTATTGCTTTATCGGGCAAAAAGCGGTCACTAATATACCTTGCAGACAGTTTAACGGCAGTCTCCAAAGCCTCATCTGTAATAACAACCTTATGGTGCGCCTCGTATTTATCCTTTAAGCCTTTCAAAATGAGCAAAGCGTCATCTTCGTTTGGCTCAGCAACAGTAACAGGCTGAAAACGGCGTTCCAAAGCCGAATCTTTTTCAATATTTTTTCTGTACTCACTAATTGTAGTGGCACCGATGAGTTGAAACTCACCCCTTGCCAAGGCGGGTTTTAAAATGTTCGCCGCATCGGTAGCACCCTCAGCAGAACCTGCGCCGATGATGGTGTGCACCTCATCAATAAAGAGAATTATGTCGTCCCTTGCTGTAACCTCGTCGATAACAGCCTTGATGCGTTCTTCAAAGTCGCCACGGTACTTTGTACCCGCAACCATACCCGTTAAATTAAGGGTGATTAACTTCTTATTTTCAAGAATATCTGGCACCTGACCGTCAACTATTTTTTGAGCCAAGCCCTCAACTATTGCGGTTTTACCAACGCCAGGCTCACCTATAAGGCAAGGGTTGTTCTTGTTTCTTCGGCAAAGAATTTGAATAACTCGTTCAATCTCGGTTTCTCTGCCGATAACGGGGTCAATTTTACCCTTTTTAGCTTCCTCGGTTAAATCAATACCGTATTTTTCAAGAACGCTATTGCTTTCCTTGCCGCTCTTTTTGGGTGAAGTTTTACCGCCCATATCAGCCTGAGGGTCAATACCCGAGGTCTTCAAGGCTTCGTTTATAATCATTGAAACATCAGCACCTGAGGCATTGATAAAGCGGATAGCAAAATTATCGCCCTCGCTTAAAATTCCCATCAGCAAATGCTCAGTACCTGAATATTTTTTACCCATACTGCTGCTTGTTCTCATAGCCGTTTCAATAGCCTTTTTTGCTCTTGGGGTAAAGTAATCGGGAGAAAGTCTCGTGGGTGTTCCCGAGCCTATCTGAGTTCTTAAAAGTTCCTCTATTTTATCGGCGGTAACACCATTTTTGCTGAGTACCGAAAAAGCCACTCCGCCACCTATTTTTAAAAGTCCTAAAAGCAAATGTTCGCTTCCAACATAGGTGTGCCCCATATTCTCAGCAAAGCTAATAGCCAAATTTAAGGCATCATTTGCCTTGGAAGTAAATCCGCTAAAATTATATTTCATAAAGTAACACCTTCTTTACATAGTGGGTTTAAGATGCTCCCTTACATACTCGGCACGTTTAACATCACGCTCATCGGGTGTTAAATCTCCGTATTTATCCATCAACATATAAGGTTTAGCATCAATTAAAAGTTTTATGGGTTCATAATCCTCTTTAATTATGCCCATTCTGAGTCCTAAATTAATCAGTGATAATAAATTCATCATTTCAGCACTTGTTAAAATTCTGCAGTTTTGCAAAATTCCCAAAGCTCTGAAAATTTTATCCTCAAGCGAAATTCTATCAATTTCATCTTCGGTTTGTCTTTCCTTTTCGGTCAACTGCGTGACAATCAGCGTGAGATTATCGATAGCGTTTTTCTCGCTTATTCCAAGGGTTATCTGGTTTGAAATCTGATACAGTGACGCCGATGATTTTGAACCCTCACCATAAATACCTCTGACAGTAAACCCAATTTTTGCTATATTTTCGCAAAGAGCATTGAGTTTCCCTGTGCTTTCTAAAAGGGGTAAATGCATCATAACCGATGCTCTGAGTCCCGTTCCCAAATTTGTGGGGCACTCGGTCAAATAGCCTAATTCGCTGTCATAAGCAAAGGAAAGATTATCATTTAAAAAGCGGTCAACCTGCTCAGCTATTTCATAAGCCTTTTCAAGCTGAAGACCTGCTAAAACAACCTGAATTCTTATGTGGTCTTCTTCCCCCACCATAATACTTATGCTCTCATCCTCCGAGAGTATTATTGCAGAATTTTTAAAGTTAGCAAACTCAGGGCTTATAACGTGTCTTTCGACCATCGCTTTAATTTTAGCATCAGGCACATCAGCCATATCAATATATTTCAAGGTGGAAATTAAAGGAGAATTGCTGTTTTTAACCGCATTTTTAACTTTTTCTTTCAGTTCTTTGCGGTCAGCTTCGGTCATTTTATAAGGAAAAGGCATACCGCTTAGGTTACGTGCCAGTCTGATTCTTGTGCTTAGTACACTAAAATTTTTGCTCTCTTTATCGGTATACCAACTACTCACAAGACTCTGCCTCCATTTCCTTAATTTTATCCCTTAAAACCGCCGCTTGTTCGTATTTTTCTTCATGTACTAAACGCTTAAGCTCGGTTTTAAGTTCGTTAATACTTTCTCTATTTTCGGGTGTTTTTCCTATATGGTGGGTGCTTCCGTGTACCCTTTTCAAATAGGGCAAAAGCTCTGCTTTAAAGGTTTTATAACACTCACTGCAACCCGCCTTGCCGCTTTTTGCAATATCGTTGAAGCTTGAATTGCAAACAGGACAACGCTTCATATTTTGAGGCTTTAATTCAAGCATTTCACCAAACATTGAAGCAAAAATGCTTTTTGGTGTAACCTTCAAGCCCTCTTTGGCGGCACAATAATCACACAAATTTTGTTCCTTTGCAACGCCGTTTACAACTGTTCTTATATGGGTGGTTGCGTGATATTTTCCGCATTTTTCACATAACATAAAATCGCCTCGTTAAATTTGAGTTAAAAGCATTTGTTTTAAAATTGCCGCACGGACTGCATCCTTTAAAACGGGTGGTATCTCTTGCATAACCTTTTCACCCACAGCCGCAGCCATAAGCCTTGCAGTATCTCGGTTTATAAGACCCAATTCTAAACAGTTTTCCAAAACAATTCGTGTACTTAAAGCATCTATTCTATCCCCTATGGAGTTTATTATATGCATTAAAGCTGAGCTTTGTTTTAGCATAACCCTTCTTATCTTAATATATCCTCCGCCACCACGACGGCTTTCAATAATATATCCGTGTTCAGGTGTAAAACGGGAGGAAAGCACATAATTAATTTGACTTGGGGCACAGCCCATTATTCCCGCAAATTCATTACGCTGAATTTCGGCGGTATTCTCCTCAGATTCGCTAAGCATTTTTAAAATTTCCTGTGTTATTATATCGCTCATTCTCATTTTAAATCACCTTTTTGACCTTTCCTGACTTTAATTATATAAGAAAGGTCAGGAAAAGTCAATAAATTTTTATAAAAAATAAAAACTCCCTTTATTTCGGGAGTTAAATTAGTATTTGCAGTACTAGTAAAAGGCAGACTGCAGGGATACCGAAGATAGCCGTACCCCCTACACTGTACCAATTTATAGGTATGTAAAGACCTGTCATTTTGCTTGTTAAATCTATTATAGCCAAAACGCAAAGACCTAAAAAAGCATTAAAAATCAGCGTTCTGAATAGTTTATGGCTTTTTACCATAAAGAATAAAACCGCCAAAGCGAAAACCGAAAATATCACAATAAAAAAAGCCTTCATTATCTTTCACCCACTTAAAAAATAGTATGAAATAATGAAGACTTTTATTCTTATTATTATAAGGTTGCCGCCATAACGGCTTTAATTGTATGCATTCGGTTTTCGGCTTCGTCAAAAACGATGGACTGTTCGCTCTCGAACACCTCGTTTGTCACTTCCATTTCGCCAATACCAAATTTTTCAAACATTTCCTTTCCAATACCTGTATTAAGGTCATGGAATGCGGGTAAACAGTGCATAAACACAGCATTTTCCTTGGCATTTGCCATAAGCTTTTTGTTAACCTGATAGGGCGAAAGTTCCTTTATTCTTTCCTCCCAAACCTCAGCAGGCTCACCCATTGAAACCCAAACATCTGTGTAGATAACATCGGCGTTTTCAGTAGCTTTTATGGGATCTTCTTCAAAGCGTAATGTTGCGCCCGACTGTTTTGCAATTTCCTCGCACTCTTTAATTAAAGCTTGGTCGGGGAAATATTTTTTAGGCGCACAAGCAGTGAAATTCAGACCCATTTTAGCGCATCCAACCATTAAAGAGTTGCCCATATTGTATCTG
>JAZSDI010000026.1:0-6818 GCA_045531045.1 Acutalibacteraceae bacterium
AAACTTGAAAGAATAATGCCTATATGCTCAGGCAAACATTTGCGGTTGCTTTTCAGCAAAGGCGCTAACACCTTTACAGCAATGCTTTTTGGTGTAGGCACAGAAAACTTCTGTTTTTCTGTTGGTGATACGCTTGATTTAGCGGTAACATTAGATGAAAATATTTATAAAGGTGAACTAAATCTTACAATTAATATCAAGGCTTTGCGAATGAATGGTACCAATGATGAAAAACTCTTTGATAGTTTGTATCTTTGGGAAAAAGCGACAAATAAAACGGTTGCCGATTTCACTTCGATTTGCCCCACAAGGGAAGAAGTGGGAGCGGTTTATAAATATGCACTCCAAGGAGAAGTGTTGCTTGATAAAATCAAGTATCATTTTATAAACTCACTCAGTTTAGGCAAAACCTTGGCTTGTGTTAAGATTTTAGAGGAACTAAAACTAATTAAAATTACAGAAAAAGGTTTTGCTTGTGCTATTAAAACGAGTGAAAAAACTAATTTGGAGTTATCCGAAACATATAAACTTTTAAAGGAGGGGGAGAAAGTATGAACGCCGAACAGATAAAGAATTATGAAGATTTATTGCAGTGTATGGAAAAGTTTGGCTCTAAATACAACATAGACCTTGTTAAAAAGGCTTATGAGTGGTGCGTTATGGCACATGAGGGTCAAAAACGCAAAACAAACGAAGACTATTATATTCACCCCTTCAATGTTGCAAAAATAATTGTTTCATTAGGACTTGACAGTGAGTCTATCGCTGCTGCACTTTTACATGATGTTATTGAAGACACTAAATACACCTCTGAGGATATTATCCGTGAATTCGGTTCTGAGGTTGAACTTTTGGTTGACGGTGTAACCAAAATCGGACGACTTAATTTCTCCTCTAAAGAACAGCAACAGGCAGAATCTTTGAGAAAAATGCTCATTGCCATGGGTAAGGATATAAGGGTTATTATCATAAAACTTGCCGACAGACTGCATAATATGAGAACTCTTGACGCTATGCCCGACCAGAAGCAAAGGGATATTTCGGTTGAAACCTTAGAGGTTTATGCCCCTATTGCGCACCGCTTGGGTATCAGACCTGTTAAAGAGGAACTTGAAGACCTTTCAATAAGGCACCTCGACCCCGTAGGTTACAGCGAAATTGAAAATCTTTTGGCTCTTAGAAAACCACAGCGTGAAGAGGTTTTAGAGGAGATAAAAAATAATATAGCCATAAGACTAAAGGCTGAAATGCCCGGTGTTAAAATGAAGTTCCAAAGCCGTGTGAAATCCATACACGGAATATACCGCAAGATGTATAATCAGGGCAGGGACTTTGACGAAATTTATGATATTTACGCTATTCGTATTATTACCGATAGCGTTGCTAACTGCTACAATATTTTGGGTATAATGCACGATATGTTCCGTCCTATTCCTAACAGATTTAAGGACTATATATCCACTCCCAAGCCGAACATGTATCAGTCACTTCATACCACCGTTATCGGTCGTGCGGGAATACCCTTTGAAATTCAGATAAGAACTGCCGAAATGCATCATACTGCAGAATTTGGTATTGCGGCGCACTGGAAATATAAAGAGGGTGTTACCGAAAATAACGACAGTATGAACGAGCGTCTTTCTTGGATTAGACAAATTCTCGAAAGTCAGGATTCGGCTAATGACCCGACCGAGCTTGTTCGCAGTATTAAGGTTGATTTATCCGAAGAAGATGTTTTTGCCGTTACACCTAAAGGTGATGTTATAAACCTGCCTGTTGGCGCCACCGTTGTTGACTTTGCTTTTGCAATACACTCTGCTGTCGGCGTTAAAATGGTTGGTGCCAAGGTTAACGGAAAAATAGTTCAAATTAACCATAAGATTAAAACAGGCGAAGTAATTGAAATTTTAACCACCAATCAAGAGGGCAGAGGTCCCAGTCGTGATTGGCTTAATATCGCTGTTACATCAAGTGCTAAGGCAAAAATCCGCTCTTGGTTTAAAAAGGAAAAGAGAGAGGAAAATATTGCCGAGGGCAAACTTGAACTAGAACGTGAAATCCGCAAGAATCAAATCAATTTCCGTGATGGAGAATACGAGGAGTATATCGAAAATCTTTCTCATAAGCTTAAATTCGCAAGTCCTGAAGAATTTTATGCAGCTATAGGATATGGCGGTCTTTCTCTTTCAAAAACCGTTACACGCATAAAAGAGGACGCAAATAAGCGTATTGCCGCCGCTAAGAGTTTGAATGTTGTGCCCAAAACTGTGACCCGTCAGACAAAATCAAGCGAGGGTGTTATTGTTGAGGGTATTGACAACTGTTTGGTTAAACTTTCTAAGTGTTGCAATCCCTTGCCAGGTGAGGATATTATCGGCTTTATCACAAGAGGTCACGGTGTTTCTATCCATAAGCGTGACTGTAATAATGTACCTCGTATTATTTCAGAAGCACAAGAGCCTGAAAGATGGATTAATGCTTATTGGGATAATAAGAACAGCGAAAGCTTTACCTCTACTTTACAAGCAATGCTTATAAACCGTGACGGTGTTGTAATTGATGTTATGAACGCCCTTAATAATATGAGAGTGCCTGTTCACAGCATTAATGCAAAGGAAATGAAAGATGGAAATTGCTCTGTGATGATGACTGTAAGCGCTGAAAGTGTTGAGCATTTAAGAAGTATTATAGCTCGTCTTGAAAAAATTGAAGGCGCTTACCATGTAGAAAGGATTAACCAGTAATGAAGGCTGTTATTCAAAGAGTTTCTTCTGCTTCGGTCAGCGTTGAAGGTGAAGTTGTCGGAAGCTGTCAAAAAGGATATATGATTTTGTTCGGTGCTGAGAAGGGCGACAGTGAAAAAGAAGCTGAACTTTTGGCTCGAAAGGTTTCGGCTTTAAGGATTTTTACCGACGATGACGATAAAATGAATTTGTCAATATTAGATGTGGACGGTGAGATTTTAGCAATTTCACAGTTTACTCTTTTGGCAGATGTAAAGAAAGGGAACAGACCCTCCTTTATAAACGCTTTGGAACCCCAAAGAGCAAACGAACTTTATGAGTATTTTTGTGAATGCTTGAAAAACTCAGGCATAAAAAAGGTGGCCAAAGGTATTTTTGGCGCCGATATGCAGGTGAGTCTTGTTAATGATGGACCTGTGACAATCCTTTATGATACAGATATTTGGAGTAAAAATTAATGAAAATAACCCCATTAAATATTTGGATGACTAACTGTTATCTGATTGAAACCGAAAAAGCGGTCATAATTATTGACCCTGCATTTAAAAGGCAAAAATTAGTAGATTTCCTTAAGGAAAATGAAGACAAGGAAAGACTTGTTTTAATTACCCACGCTCATTTTGACCATATAGGCGGAGCAGTAAATTTGCGAGAAGAAACAGGTGTTAAAATTGGCATTGGTGCTTTAGATAACCCCGCTTTGTCGGACGATGATTTGAACTGCGCCGCAAGTTTTAACCGCAGTTTAACTCCCTTTGAAGCAGACTGTTTGTATAATGACGGTGATGTTATTAAGGTGGGAGATATAGAACTTAAGGTTATCACTACTCCCGGTCATACTGTTGGCGGAGTTTCATATATCACTGAAAATGTTGTTTTTACAGGAGATACCTTGTTTAAAGTTTCAGTTGGAAGAACGGATTTTGCAGGTGGAGATTTTGCTGTTTTAGAAAAATCTATTAAAAAATTATATACTCTACCCGATGAAACTATAGTTTATCCGGGTCACGGAGAAAGCACGACTATCGGTTTTGAAAAGCAAAACAACCCTTTTGTGAGGCTTTAGGATATGAATTTGTGTTTGATAGGTCATAATTTTTGCTATGAACTTGAAAAATTAGTGCGAATTTTTATGCCCTTTGAAAAAATCGAGTTTTTTAACTGCGAAGCTTCTGCAGAATGCTTTGCGGTTACAGTTTTAAGCGAAAATACCGCTAAAGCATACTTAAAACTTTATGAAAAAACTGCAGAATGTGAAATAGAACTTGAAAGTCAGGACCCTAAAGAAGAGGAACTGAAACTGGCAATAGCACTTTTTGAGTGTTTTGTGGAACTTACAAATTATAAACCTCAATGGGGAATTTTAACGGGTGTCAGACCCGCAAAGCTTTTTTCAAGGCTTTTAAAAACTGATGGTTTAGAAAAAACAATAAGATATTTTAGCGATTATTTAAAGGTAAGCGACAAGAAAATCTCGCTTTGTGAAAAGACACATAAAGACGAGGAAAAAATCACAAGCCTTTCAAATAGTAATTCTTTTAGTCTTTATATTTCGGTGCCTTTTTGTCCCACAAGATGCTCCTATTGTTCCTTTGTTTCCCACAGTGTTAGGCAGGCAAAAAAACTTATACCTCAATATGTAGAATTTTTGTGTGAGGAAATTAAGGAAAGCGGCAAAATTGCAAGTGACTTAGGTCTTAATTTAGAAACAATTTACATAGGCGGCGGAACTCCCACAACCCTTGACGCCGAGCAGTTGACAAGGGTTATGGATGCTGTGCGTTCAAGCTTTGATTTAAGCAATTTAAGGGAATACACTGTTGAGGCAGGCAGACCTGATACAATAACCGCCGAAAAACTTATTGCCATTAAAAACGGCGGTGCTACGAGAATCAGCATCAACCCCCAAACTATGAATGATGCGGTTTTAAAGGAAATTGGCAGACAGCATACAGCCGCTCAAACGATAGAAGCCTTTAACCTTGCTAGAAGTTTGGGCTTTGACAACATCAATATGGATTTAATTGCGGGTTTGCCAACCGATACCCTCGAAAGCTTTAAAACTACTGTAAACGAAATATTAAGGCTCGACCCCGAAAGCGTAACGGTGCACTCTCTTTCAATGAAAAGAGCGGCCACCCTTTCAACAACAGGTCAGTTGCCCGAAATTGAAACAGGTAAAATTGCAAGTGATATGGTTGATTTTGCCTGTGAAACTTTGAGTTCAAAAGGGATAGAACCATACTATATGTATAGACAAAGCAAGACCGTTGGAAACCTTGAAAATGTAGGTTATGCTAAAAAAGGCTATGAGTGTTTATACAATGTTTATATTATGGACGAAACCCATACCATTTTAGGTTGCGGAGCTTCTGCTGTCACTAAACTCAGAGAGCCTGATGGCGAATTAATTGAGCGAATATTTAATTTTAAGTACCCATATGAATATTTAAGTCGTTTTTCGGAAATAATTTCCAGAAAAGACGGTATAAATAAATTTTACAAAAGATTCAAGGAGGAAATGTGATGGATTTTTTTGAAAATGCTGTTAGTAAAGCTAAGGATGTTTTTGATGTTGCTTGTAAAAAGACCGAAGAGGTTGTAAATACAGGTAAGGTTAAATTAGAAATTGCAACCCTTGAAAATAAGTTGTCTAAGGATTTTGAAGCCTTGGGTAGAATTTATTTTGAGCAAATCAAAGAAACTGATTGTGTGGACGAGGTACATAGTCTTAAATGTGCTATATTTGAAAAGCAAGAAAAAATCGCAAATTTGAAAGAGGAATTAGATAATCAATGAGCAATTTGAAAATAGCTGTTATTGTTGCAGATGTCGATGAATATTTGCCCTTTGCAGAGCGAATAGAAAAGGGAGAATATGAAAACTATTCCTTTTTAGGAAGAAAAGGTCATAAATTTACGGTTTCCGCCGAAAAAGGAACAGCCGATGTGTATGCCTTGCATTGCGGAATAGGCATGGTAAACGCCGCTGCGGCTGCCGCTCATTTTGCAACTTTGGGCGTTGATATTATTTTAAATTACGGTCTTTCGGGCGGTATAAGCGGAATCAGAAAAGGCGAGTTTACCCTTGGAACAAAGTTTTTTGAGCATGATTTTGACCTTACTGCTATTGGATATAAACCGTATGAAAAACCCGGTCAGAATTATATTTATGAGGCCGACGAGCGTCTTAATGATTTGATGAAAAAATTGTATCCTGAGGTCAAGATGGGTGTTGCTGTTTCGGGAGACAGTTTTATTTGCGACGATAACGTTAGAAATACACTTAAAAATGATTTCGGCGCAATGTCTTGCGATATGGAAACAGGCGCTATTTCTTATGTTTGCAATTTCGCAGATATTCCTTTCCTCAGTTTAAGGCGCATTTCTGACGATGCAGGGGACGACGCTAACACAAGCTATAAAGATATGGTAGGCAATTCAGAAATGCAGATGTCAGATATGATTTTTGAATTTTTACCACATATTGTTGATGAATTATGAGTAAAAGAGAGCAAAATTTAACACAAGCAGGAACAATTTTGTTGCTTTCTGCAATAATTGTAAAACTAATCGGCGCATTGTTTAAAATACCCCTATCCTCTGACTATGCCTTGGGGGACTTAGGTTTCGGCTATTTTTCTGCCGTGTATGATTTATATACACCTATATATACTTTGGCTTTGTCGGGTTTTCCCGTTGCGATAGCTAAAATCACCGCCGATATAACATCAAAGAACGATATCGACAGTGAGGCAAGACTGCATTTTTCGGCTTTAAAACTTGTGTTTTTGATAGGAATAATAGTCACTTTTCTTTTTTGCGCTATAACATTTCCTATGATTCTTTTGCAAAGCGAAAATAAAAGCGCTGTTTTCGGTATAATTGCTATTGCGCCATCGGTGATTATCTGCAGTTTAGTATCTGTATACAGAGGATATTTTGAGGGCAGAAAAAATATGTTTCCTCCTGCTATCTCCAATATTATTGAAGCACTCGGTAAATTGGTTTTAGGACTTTTAGGTGCAATTATTACCATAAAGCTAACAAAAAATCCTGCTCTTGCTTCTGCAGC
>JAZSDI010000125.1:0-5687 GCA_045531045.1 Acutalibacteraceae bacterium
TTTAATACTGACAGTTATATAATGTGATTAAAATTAAAAAATATTAAAGTTAAAATTTTCCAAAGGTGGGACAGTTAAAAATGGCAAAAGAACTCGCCAAACAATATGACCCAAAAGACGTTGAAGACCGAATTTATAAAGGATGGCTTGAGGGTAAATATTTTCACGCAAAATGTGAAAAGGATAAGGATACCTATACTATAGTTATTCCTCCCCCGAACATTACGGGTCAGCTTCACATGGGTCACGCACTTGACAATACTTTACAAGATATCCTCATTCGCTTTAAGCGTATGCAAGGGTTTGATACCTTGTGGCTTCCCGGCACCGACCACGCATCTATCGCAACCGAAGCCAAGATTGTTGAAAAAATGAAATCCGAGGGTGTAACCAAGGAAGATATCGGTCGTGACGGCTTCTTGGAACGTGCTTGGGAGTGGAAAAAACAATACGGCGGAAGAATTATTGAGCAGTTAAAGAAGCTTGGTTCTTCTTGTGACTGGGATAGAGAACGCTTTACTCTTGATGAGGGCTGTAACAAAGCAGTTAATGAAGTTTTTGAAAGACTTTACGAAAAAGGCTTAATTTACAGAGGTGAGCGTATTATCAACTGGTGTCCTCACTGTAAAACCTCCATTTCTGATGCCGAGGTTGAATATGAGGAGCAGGCAGGCCATTTCTGGCACTTGCGTTATCCTTTCAAGGATGGAAGCGGTTATTTAGAACTTGCTACAACTCGACCCGAAACCCTTTTGGGCGATACTGCTGTTGCTGTTAACCCCAATGACGGGCGCTATAAGGATATGGTCGGCAAAACTCTCATTTTGCCTTTGGTTCACAGAGAAATCCCCGTTGTTGCTGACGATTATGTTGAAATGGACTTCGGAACAGGCGTTGTTAAAATTACCCCTGCTCACGACCCCAACGACTTTGAGGTAGGACCCAGACATAATCTTCCTGTTATTAATGTAATGACCGACGATGCAAAAATCGTTGCCGATTATCCGAAATATGCAGGAATGGACCGTTACGAAGCAAGAAAAGCCATTGTGGCTGACCTTGAGGCAGAGGGCGCATTGGTTAAAATTGAGGATTACACCCACAACGTTGGCACCTGTTACCGTTGTTCTTCAACCGTTGAGCCTCGTGTTTCAAAGCAGTGGTTTGTTAAAATGAAACCCTTGGCAGGTCCCGCTATTGACGCTGTTAAAGAGGGCGATACAAAGTTCGTTCCCCAAAGATTTGAAAAGGTTTATTTCCACTGGCTTGAAAATATCCGTGACTGGTGTATTTCCCGTCAGCTTTGGTGGGGTCACAGAATTCCTGCTTGGTATTGCGCCGACTGTGGTGAAATTACCGTTTCCAAAACCGAGGCTTTAGAGTGTAAGCACTGCGGCAGCAAAAATATAACCCAAGACCCTGACACACTTGATACTTGGTTCTCATCTGCCCTTTGGCCTTTCTCAACACTTGGTTGGCCTGAGGAAACCGAGGACTTTAAGCACTATTATCCCACAAACACCTTGGTTACAGGTTATGACATTATTCCTTTCTGGGTAATGAGAATGATGTTCTCGGGAATTGAGCAGACAGGCGAAGTTCCTTTCAACACTGTTTTAATTCACGGTCTTGTTCGTGATTCTCAGGGTAGAAAGATGTCTAAATCACTTGGCAACGGTGTTGACCCCTTAGAGGTAATTGATACCTACGGCGCCGATGCTTTAAGATTCTCTTTGGCAACAGGTAACAGCCCCGGTAACGATATGCGTTACATTCCTGAGAGAGTTGAGGCAAGTCGCAACTTTGCAAACAAGATTTGGAACGCTGCAAGATTTATTTTAATGAATTTAGACAGCGATGAAATAATTCCTCTTGATACCGAGAGATTGGCACTTGAAGATAAATGGATTTTATCCAAATACAACACCTTGGTTGCTGATGTTACCGAAAATCTTGATAAGTTTGAGTTAGGTCTGGCAGTTCAAAAACTTTATGACTTTATTTGGGATATTTTCTGCGACTGGTATATTGAAATTGCAAAGGCTCGTTTAAACGGCGAGGACGAAAATGCTAAAAATACCGCAAGAAGCGTTCTTGTATATGTATTTACCAACACTTTGGCATTACTCCATCCTTTTATGCCTTTCATCACCGAGGAAATCTGGCAGTCCATGCCCCATAAGGGCGAGGCTTTAATGGTAACCGAGTGGCCCAAGTTTACAACCGACCTCAAATTTACCGATGAAGAGGCTGATTTTGAGAAGATTATGGCAGTAATCAAGGCTATCAGAAACCGCAGAGCCGAGATGAATGTTCCTCCCTCAAGAAAAGCAAAGGTGCAAATTGCAACCAACTTTGCCGATACTTTCAAAGAGGGTAGCGCTTACATCTGCCGTTTAGGTTATGCTTCCGAGGTTGAAATCGGAAACGATTTCGACAGCGAGGGTGCGGTAAGAGTTATTACCGATGACGCTACTGTTTATATGCCAATGAAAGAGCTTGTTGACTTTACAGCCGAACTTGCCCGTCTTAAGAAGGACCTCGATAAAGCTAATGTCGACAAAGAGTTCTTTGAGAAGAAACTTAATAATCAAGGCTTCCTTGCAAAAGCTCCTGCCCAACTTGTTGAACAGCAAAAGGCTCAGCTTGCAAAGGTGCTTGAGAAAATTAAAATGATAGAGGACAGTATTGCCGATATCGAAAATGCGAACTAATTTTAAAGGCTGTCTTTTTTGACAGCCTTTCTTTGTAGGTGTTCTAATGAATTATTGTGAAACCTTAGAATATATCCACTCTTTAGGTAATTTCGGGTTACCCGCAGGGCTTGACCGAATAAAAAATGTTTTAAGCAAACTTGGTAATCCGCAAAATGAGTTTAAATCAATTCATATTGCGGGTACAAACGGCAAAGGCTCGGTTACGGCTTTTGTATCGAGCGTCTTTAAAGAGGCGGGTTATAAAACAGGTAGTTTTATTTCTCCCTATATAATAGATTTTCGTGAGCGTATTCAAATTAATGGGGAGTTTATTAGCGAAACCGATTTAACAAGATGTGCCGAAACTGTAAAACAGACAGGCGTTAAGCTTACTGAATTTGAATTTATAACCGCTTTGGCGTTTTTGTATTTCAAGGAGCAGAAAATTGATATTTTGATTTGCGAAACAGGTCTTGGCGGTCGGTTCGATGCAACAAATGCACTCGAAAATAAGGCGGTTGCTGTAATCACCAAAATCGGCATGGACCATACCGCCGTTTTGGGTGATACTATAGAAAAAATTGCCGAGGAAAAATGCGGTATTTTGCGTTCTTGCTCTACAGTTACGACCCCGTTTCAAGACAAAAGAGCATTAGAGGTTGTAAAATCCAAATCTCAAAATCTTATAATCCCCGACATTTCAAAATTAGACGGGGAGGGGAACACCTATATGTATAAGGGAGAAAAATTTGAAATTTCTCTTTTGGGTGATTTTCAAATTGAAAATTCCTTGGTGGCAATCGAAACGGTTAAAAACAGTGGATACGATATTTCTTATGACACTATATATAAAGGACTTAAAAACACTTTTTTCCCCGCAAGACTTGAAATGATTTCAAAAAAGCCTCTGATTTTGCTTGACGGCGCCCATAATCCCGACGGTGCAGTTGTTTTAGCAAAAGAACTTTCAAAATTTAAAGAAAAACCCACCGCCATAGTCGGTATGATGAAAGATAAAAATGTGAAAGAGGTCTTGAGAGAAGTTTTAAAACGCTGTGCATCAGCCGTTTGTGTCACCGTTCCGAATAATCCTCGTTCTATGAGCGGGGAAGAACTTTGCGAAATAGCAAGTGAGTTTTGCAAGTGTTCGGTTGCTGACAGTTTGGAAATGGCAATCGAAAAAACCAAAGAGCAAAACACAGTGATTTTCGGCTCATTATATCTTGCTTCGGCAATAAGACCTTTGCTTTTAGAAAAAAATTAATAAATACGCCATCTTGCGACAAACTTTTTAAGGACAAGCCTTTACAATGTAAAAAAAGGCTTGTCCTTTATTTTGTTTAGGAGGAAATAATATGTCGGTGGAAATTAATGTAACTCGAGAGGTGGTAACAGCCTATCTCGGCGGAGAAATAGACCACCATACCGCAAAGGAAATGCGAGAGACTATTGACAATGCGGTGGAACTCAATATGCCAACGCTTCTTGTTCTCGATTTCAAGGATGTCAGCTTTATGGATAGCTCGGGTATAGGTCTTGTTATGGGAAGATACCGTAATCTTATGAAAACGGGCGCTGAACTTCACATTATGGGCGCACCGCCCAATATTTATAAAATGCTCAAACTCGCAGGAATTGAAAGATTAGCAAAATTGGAAGGTAGGTAATTAAAATGCAGGTAAAAAACAAATTCACAATGACCTTGCCAGCAAGGTCAACAAACGAAAGCTTTGCGAGAGCGTGTATTTCGGCTTTCGCATCACAGCTTGACCCCACAATAGAGGAAATAAACGATATTAAAACTGCTGTGTCGGAGGCGGTAACAAATTGCATCGTTCACGCATATAAGGAAAAGGCGATAGGAAAAATATACATAACCGCAATTTTAAATGATAACAATTCAATTAAAATCACAATCCGTGACAAAGGTTGCGGCATTGAAAATGTAGCAAAAGCAATGGAGCCTTTGTATACAAGCGTCGGCGGTGAAAGAGCAGGGCTTGGCTTTGCGGTTATGGAAAGCTTTATGGATAGCATAAAGGTAAAATCGGCAGTCGGTCGGGGCACAACGGTGACAATGCTTAAAAAAATCAGCCCCCGAATTTCGGTTAATGGTTAAAGATGAAAAACAAAGAGAACTTTTTATCGAACAAAATTTAGGACTCGTTCATACAATATGCCGACGCTTTGCGGGAAAAGGAATTGAGTATGAAGACCTTTATCAGTCGGGTTGTATGGGTTTGGTTAAAGCCTATGACGCTTTTGATGATGAAAGAGGACTTTGTTTTTCAACCTATGCCGTACCTGTAATAATGGGGTGTGTCCGCCGTCTTTTCCGTGACGGCGGTGCGGTAAAGGTTTCAAGAAGCGTAAAAGAACTTGGAATTAAGATAAATAAAGAGAAAACGAAATTTCAACAAAAAGAAGGCAGAGAACCTACCGTTTCGGAACTTTCAAAAATCTTAGAGGTCGAAACCGAAGAAATAACCGAAGCGCTTTGTGCGTCTCAGCCAACCGTTTCACTGACATTTGAGGGAGACGACGGAATAAAGGAAACTGACCTGCCGGACTGTAACAATGATAATTTAGACGATAGATTGGAGGTGGAGGAAGCTGTGAAAAAATTAAGCGAAGTTGAGCAAAAGATTATTAAGTGCCGATATTTTTATCACTACACACAAAGTAAAACAGCAACACTTTTGGGACTCACTCAAGTACAAATTTCAAGAAATGAGAAGAAAGCTCTGCAAAAATTGCGCAAAATACTTGAATAAAGGGCGTTTTTATGCGGTTTTTAGTGCATTTTAGGCATAAAAATAAAATTTTAAAAAAAGTTCAAAAAAAGTGTTGACAAAGCGGGATGTGTGTGGTATTATAATCGGGCGCCTTGAAAAAGAGCGCAAAACGGACCTTGAAAATTAAACAACGACAAGTAATAAGGACCCGACGATTCTTATGAGAAATCATATAAATCAAGGACAATTATTAATG
>JAZSDI010000102.1:0-42825 GCA_045531045.1 Acutalibacteraceae bacterium
CAAACCTTAAAGCAATTTGCGACTTGGCTGATGAGTATGATGCGCTTGTTATGGTTGACGACAGCCACGCTGCAGGTTTTATGGGCGATACCGGCAGAGGCACTCCCGAATATTGTGGTGTTAGTGGTAGAGTTGATATTATCACAGGTACATTCGGTAAGGCTTTAGGTGGCGCTTCGGGTGGTTTCACTTCAGGTAGAAGAGAAATTATCGATTTACTTCGCCAACGTTCTCGTCCTTATCTTTCCTCTAACACAATGGCTCCTGCCGTTGTTGCAGGTTCCATTAAGGTTTTGGAAATGCTTGAAAACGATACCTCTATCAGAGAAAAATTGTTCAACAACACAAAATTATTTGCTCAAAAGATTAAAGAGATTGGTTTAGATGTAATCGATGCAGGAACTCCCATTATCCCCGTTATGCTTTATGACGAGCACAAGGCTGTTGAAATGGCAAAAAGAATGATGGAAAAGGGCGTTTATGTGGTTGCTTTCTCCTATCCCGTTGTTCCGAGAGGTAAGGCAAGAATTAGAACACAGATGTCTGCCGCTTTAAGCGAAGAAGATATCAACTATATTGTAGAATGCTTTAAGCAGGTTAAGGAAGAAATGGGATTATAATGTATGAATGATACAATTATAATTTTCATTATGGAAATAGTAGGTACGGTTGCTTTTGCGGTATCGGGCTCTTTGGTTGCAGTTAAAGGAAGCCTTGATTTGTTCGGCGTAATTTTCGTCGGTTGTGTCACGGCTGTTGGCGGAGGAATATCACGTGATATTTTAATGGGAAGATTCCCACCCGCCATTTTCTCTAACACATTCTTTTTGGCTATTGCAGCCGTAACCTGTGTTTTGGCATTTGTTTTTTCCTATTTAAGAAGAAAATCATTCACCGATTTCAGAAGAAGACTTGAGGTTGTTAACAATTTCTTCGATGCGATAGGTTTGGCAGCATTCACCGTCACTGGTGTTGAAAGTGCAATTACTTATGAATTTTCAAACTATCCCGTCTTTGCAATATCGGCGGGTGTCTTAACCGGTATCGGCGGCGGTATTATCCGTGATGTTTTGGTTGACAAAACACCCTATGTTTTAAGAAAACATATATACGCATTAGCATCTGCAATAGGCGGTTGTTTATATTTCTATACAAGAATTTATCTTAACAAAACTGTTGCAGTTTTCATTTCGGTAGGTATAATAATATTAATAAGAATTCTGGCAACGAAATTTCATTGGAAACTGCCAAAGGTTATTGTTGAAGAATAAAAGGACGGAGGATAGAAAATGACTATACAGCAATGTAAATATGTTTTGAAAATTGCAGAATGCGGTTCCCTTAACGAAGCTGCAAAACAGCTTTTCGTGGCTCAGTCAAGTCTATCTGTAAGCGTCAAGTCTTTGGAACAGGAATTAAACATTAAAATTTTTGAAAGAGCAGGCAACGGAATTTCTCTAACAGAAGATGGTGCCGAGTTTGTAAGATATGCTAAGCAACTTACACAGCAAAATGATTTTATAGTCAACCGATATTCCCGTGATAAAAACCGCAAACGCTTATATGTTTCAACACAGCATTATGACTTTGTGGCAGATATTTTCGGAAATCTGGTTAATCAGACCAAAGACGAGTTTTTTGACTATTCTTTGCGTGAAATGAAAACCTATGATGTTATAAGGGAAACCGAAACAGCATATTGCGATATCGGAATTATTGCTATAAAATCAAGCGATATTGGTATTATGCAACGTTATTTAAAGAAAAAGAATTTGCTTTTCACACCTTTCTTGGAAGCTTCACCTCATATCTTTGTGAGAAAAAACCATCCGCTTGCTGACAAAAGCGAAATTTCCTTGGAAACGCTTGGAAATTATCCCTTCGTTTCATACGAGCAGGGTGAACACAGCGTCTCATTTTTTACCGAGGAAATTGTTGAAATCCACAGTGACAAGCATATAGAAATAAGTGACAGAGCAAGTCTTATGAACGTTTTGCTTTCTACCGACTGTTATACAGTTGGCACGGGCATTATGCCGTCTTTACTTAACGAGGGCAGAATAGTAAGTATTCCCTTTGAAAGTGAAGACCATTACACAATCGGATATATTTTAAGAAGCGATATAAACACATCAAAACTTGCAAAAACATTTATAGAAATGTTAAATTTTTCCGTAAAAGACTATACAAACGGCAAAAATTGAGGTAATATAAAGAAAAACAATAGGAGATAAACTATGAACTACATAAGCACAAGAGATAAATCTATAAAGGTTTCTGCCGCAAAAGCCATTGCTCAGGGCATTTCGGTAGAGGGTGGACTTTTCGTTCCCGATACTTTCCCTCTTTTTACAGAAGACGATTTTAATGCACTCAAAAAATTAGATTATAAAGGCAGAGCAAAGTATGTTTTAAGCAATTTTCTTAACGACTTCACAGATGAAGAAGTTGATTATTGTGTAAACGGCGCATATACAGGCACCTTTGATAACGAGCTTCCTGCTCCTATGTCAGCCGTTGGCGAAAATCAGAAAATACTTGAATTATGGCACGGTCCCACCTGCGCATTTAAGGATTTGGCTTTGCAGATTTTGCCTTATTTGCTCACAACCGCTGCTAAAAAGGTAAATGGCGGCAAAAAGGCTGTTATTCTTGTTGCAACATCGGGCGATACAGGTAAGGCTGCACTTGAAGGCTTTAAGGATGTTGAAAACACCGAGATTTTGGTATTCTATCCAAGCGATGGCGTAAGCCCAATGCAAAAATTGCAGATGGATACCCAAAAGGGCGACAATGTTCATGTTTGCGCAATTAAAGGTAATTTTGACGATGCACAGTCAGGCGTTAAAAAAATATTTACCGACAATGCAGTTAAAGAAAAATTGCTTGAAAACGGTATGCTCTTCTCCTCTGCTAACTCAATTAACTGGGGCAGACTTGTTCCTCAGATTGTATATTATATTTCTGCTTACTGCGATTTACTTAGCACGGACGAGAAGATTAAGGAAAACGGCTTCAATGTTGTTGTTCCCACAGGTAACTTCGGAAACATTTTAGCGGCTTACTATGCAAAGAAGATGGGCGTTCCTGTAAACAAACTTATTTGCGCTTCTAATGCCAATAATGTTCTTACCGATTTTATAAGAACCGGCAAATATGACCGCAACCGTGATTTCTATACCACCATAACTCCTTCAATGGATATCTTGATTTCAAGCAACCTTGAAAGAATGTTGTTTGAACTTTCAAATAATGATGATAAATTTGTAGCACGACTTCAGGCAAACTTGGCTGAAAACGGCACCTTTACAATCGATGGCGAAGTTAAAGAGAAGCTTGGCGAATTATTCTGGGCAGGTTGCTCTGACGATAAGGCTACTCTTGAAACAGTGGCAAAATATTTCGGTGAATACGGTTATCTTGTTGATACCCACACTGCCGTTGCACTTGATGTTTATAATCAGTATCTAAAGGAAACAGGCGATGACAGAACAGTGGTTGTAGCATCAACCGCATCTCCTTACAAGTTTGTAAGAAGTGTGCTCGAGGCTGTGAGCGACAAGGCTGTTGACAACGAGTTTGAAAACGCTAAAATCTTGTCTGAGGTTACAAACACCGAAATTCCCGAGCAGATTAAAGCGCTTGAAACTGCCGAAGTAAGATTTAACGAGCTTCGTGAAAAGGACGAGATGTTAGCATCTGTTTATGCAAATTTGGGAATAGAGAACTAAAATTTCAAAGCCCCTTTCGGGGCTTTGTTTTTTTGTGTAAAATATAACCTCGTTGACTTTAGAGAAAATTTCGTGTAAACTATAAATAGTTTAATATTTTAAGAAAGGGGAGCGGATATGGAAAAGATTATAAAGTTTTTCGAAAATCTGCTCCTTAAATTTATGTCTTTTTTGAAAATACCGGAGAAAATTCAGCAAAAAGCGGTGCAGTTTATTGAGTTTTGCGTGGTTGGAGTTTCAAATACACTGATTCATTATGCAGTTTACGCTTTGCTTGTGTTTTTAAGGTTAAATTATGTTTTGGCAAACCTTATTGCCTTTCTGATTAGCGTTACAAATGCTTTTTATTGGAACAACAAGTATGTTTTCAAAACCCGTCAGGGTGAAAAACGCTCACTTTTGCGGTCTTTTCTTAAAACCGTTTTGTCCTATGGCATAACGGGTCTTGGGTTATCCACCGTTTTGCTTATTTTGTGGGTGGAAATACTGCATTTGCCCGAACTTTTGGGACCTGTTCTTAATTTGCTTGTAACCATACCGCTTAACTTTTTGCTTAATAAATTTTGGGCTTTTGGGTCAAAGTTGAAGCCCGAAGAAAGCGGTAAATTATGAGTGGTTGGATATATGCCAGACCCTTGTTTCTGGTTTTTGTTGTGGCTGTATTTTTTATAATTGTCTATTCGTTTTTCAATCTGGTTTTCAGTGATAAAAAATGGATTAGGGTATTTAATTTTTTACTTTTTGCACTCTCGGCTTTAGCGATTTTGAATTTAACTGTTTTTTCAAGAAACGGCAATGTTAATGATTTGGAACTGAGACCATTTTACAGTTTTATAATGGCAAAAGATGAGCCTGAAATGTACCGCACAGTTTTAATGAACTGGTTTTTATATGTACCTCTCGGCACGGTTTTGCCCTATTTTTTATCTAAAAGTTTTAGAAAAATCAATGTTTTAATCACATCTGTTGCAGGATTGATTTTGTCGGTTTTTGTCGAATGGTTGCAGTTTTATTTTTCTCTTGGAAGAAGCGAGACCGACGATGTTATTTTCAACACTTTAGGCGCTGTGACAGGCGCTTGTGGATATTTGCTATACGGATTTTTAAAAGGGAAAGAAACAAAAATGAAAGAAACTTCAAAGAATTTGCAAACGGCATTTTCACACCTTTGTTCCTTTGCTCTTTTTGGCAAGGAAACTCAGACAAAAGAATTTGAAGTGGAAGAAATTTTAAAAGAGGCAAACCGCCAAACGGTTTACCCCTTGATTTGTTCTGCTCTTGAGTCGGTTTCGGGCAAAAATTACACCGCTACCCCTGAATTTTTGCAAAGAATTGCCGAAAATATGCGTGTTTGCTATGACCACGCTGAAATCCACCGAATTTTAACCCAAAAGGGTATAAAATATGTCGCTTTCAAGGGTGTGGCGTCGGCAAAATATTATAAAGAGCCTATTTTAAGAATGATGGGTGACACTGATATTCTCGTCTACCCCGAGGATATTAAAGAGGTTGATTTGGCGCTGAAAGAAATCGGCTATAACACATTGGAATCTTTGGAAAAAGACCACGGGCATATTGCATACACAAGAAAAAAGGGCGAATCCGAGTCTAAATGTGAGGTGCATTTCTCGGTTGGCGGAATACCCAAAAATAAGGCAGAGGTTTTTAGTGAATATTTAAATGTAATCGAAAATGCCGAAATTATAAACACCCAAAACGGCGAGTGTTTAGTGCCAAACAAATTCCACCACGGTGTAATTTTGCTATTACACACTGCAACTCACTTGGTAAGAGAGGGTGTGGGATTAAGGCACCTTTGCGACTGGGCGGTTTTTGTGAACTCGGTTTCTGACAAGGAAATGACCGAAACCTTTGAAAAGCCTTTAAAGGAAATGGGACTTTGGGAGTTTTCAAAAATTTTAACCGCTACTTGTATAGAGCATTTAGGTTGTGAGAAAAAGGCGTGGGCGGAAAATGTCGAAAAAGAACTTTCAGACGAGATTTTTTCGGATATTTTCTCGGGCGGAAATTTCGGCACAAAGGACAGTGACCGATACGCTCAAATTAAGTATATTACAGACCGAAAAGATGGCTCGGTTGACCGCACAAATCCCATTTTACAGGTTTTTAAAACCCTTACAGAAAAGACCAGACGAGAGGTAAAATTCGTTAAAGAACACCCTGTTTTGTTGCCTTTTGGTGTGGTTTTCATATCTGCAAAATATCTGTTTTTGGTGGCAACTAGAAAACGCAAAGCCGACAGCCTGAAAACCATAAACGACGCCAAACACCGCAAGGATATTTACAGTGAATTTAAACTATTTGAATAAACAAAACCCCCAAATAATTGGGGGTTTATTTTTATACCATCTTCTCTTGTTTTACCTTATGGTCGATAATGTGGCGGGAAGCCAGTTCCTTTCTGACTTCTTCGAGGGTTATGCCCATTTCGTTCATAAGCACCATAACGTGATATGTAAGGTCGGCAATTTCATAAATTGTCTCTGCCTTATCGCCCGATTTTGCGCCGATTATAACCTCGGTTGACTCCTCGCCCACCTTTTTGAGAATTTTGTCCACACCCTTTGAGAAAAGGTAGGTGGTGTATGAGCCCTCGGGCATTTTTTCTTTGCGCTCAGCTAACATATCGTAAAGAACATCAAGGGAATATTCTTCTCTCGTTTCGCTTTTAAAAATTTCATTTGTAAAGCAAGAATCGGTGCCTAAGTGACAGGCAGGACCCTCTTTTTCCACCATAACAACCAGTGCATCACCGTCACAGTCGGCAGTTATTGAAACAATGTGCTGATAGTTTCCGCTGGTTTCACCTTTAAGCCAAAGCTCGTTTCTTGAACGGCTGAAAAAACAGGTCATTTCTTTTTCAATGGAAATTTTAAGGCTTTCGGCGTTCATATATGCCACAGTCAGCACTTTTTTGGAGTGGGCATCTACCACAACGGCAGGGATTAAACCTTTTTCATCAAATTTCAAACTGTTTATATCAATCATTTTAAATGCTCCTTACTAAAATGTCATTATCTTTTAAGGTTTGTTTAAGGTCGGCAATTTTAACCTGACCGAAATGGAAAATCGAAGCGGCAAGACCGGCATCAATGTCGGGAATTTCCTTGAAAAGAGTCACAAAATCCTCACTGGAACCCGCACCGCCCGAGGCAATAACGGGAACGTTAACGGCTTTTCTTACCTCTTTTAACATTTCCAAATCAAAGCCTTTTTTAACACCGTCGGTGTCGATTGAGTTTATAACAACCTCACCGGCGCCACGCTCTACACACTCTTTAATCCAACCGATAGCCTCAATGCCTGTGTCCTCTCGTCCGCCCTTTGCAAAAACACGGAATTCGCCGTCAACACGCTTGGCATCCACCGAAATTACAACACATTGGTTGCCGTATTTTCTCGCAGCCTCGTTTATTAAATCGGGGTTTTTAATTGCGCCCGAATTTACACTCACCTTGTCGGCTCCGCATTTCAAAACTCGGTCGAAATCATCAATGGTGTTAATTCCGCCACCAACAGTAAGCGGGATAAAAATATTTTTTGCAACCTCTTTTAAAATGTCGGTGAATAGTTTTCTACCGTCGCTCGAAGCGGTAATATCATAGAAAACAAGCTCGTCTGCACCGCAGTCGCTGTAATATTTTCCAAGCTCAACGGGAGAGGAAACATCATTTAAATTTTCAAAGTTTACACCCTTAACAACACGCCCGTTGCGAACATCAAGACAAGGGATAATTCTTTTTGTTATCATTTCGATACCTCGATAGCCTCTTTTAAATCTATTGCGCCAATGTAATAAGCCTTGCCGATTATGGCGCCGTAAATATCCATTTTTCTAAGTTCTCGTATATCTTCCAAGGTGGAAACACCACCTGAAGCAGTGATATTTACATTAAATTTTTTGGATAATTTACGGTAAAGCTCCAAATTGGTGCCTTTCATTGCGCCGTCCTTTGAAACATCGGTGCAAATAATATATTTAACCCCCAAATTCTGCATTTCTTCGCAAAACTCGAAGGGGTCAATACCGCTTGATTCGGTCCAACCCTTAATGGCAACAAAGCCGTCCTTAATATCAATTCCAACGGCAATTCTGTCACCAAATTTCGACAAAGCCTCTTTCAAAAAAGCCTCGTCCTTAACGGCGGCAGTGCCTAAAATCACACGGTCGACACCGCTTGAAAGATATTTTTCAACCGTTTCAATGTCACGAATACCGCCGCCGATTTCGGTAAAAAGATTAGTTTGGTTGGCGATTTGTTTTACGGTATCAATATTGGGTGTTGTGCCGTCCTTAGCGCCCTCTAAATCCACAAGATGAATAAATTTTGCGCCTTTGCTTTCAAAATCACGGGCTACCTCTAAAGGATTATCGCTATAAACGGTCATCTGGTTGTAGTCACCTTTGAAAAGGCGGACAGCCTTGCCCGAAACTAAATCTATTGCAGGGAAAATATACATTTTATACCTCGCTGAATGCTTTTAAAATTTTGAGTCCCACATTACCGCTCTTTTCGGGGTGGAACTGGCAACCGTAAATGTTACCCATACCCACCGCAGCGGTCAAATCCTTGCCGTATTCGGCGGTGGCAAGTAAAGAGTCTTCACAGTCCACCGCATAAAAGGAGTGGACAAAATAAACGCAGTCGCCCTCATTAATATACTTAAAAATGGGGCTTTGTTTAACAAATTTAAGTGAGTTCCAGCCAATGTGGGGGATTTTAAGCTTGCTTGGAATTGTGCCTTCCATACCTATAACCTTGCCCTTTAAAAGACCTAAGCCCTCATATTCGCCGTATTCATAGCTTTTTTCAAAAGGCAACTGCATTCCAAGGCAAATACCCATCAAGGGTGTGCCCTTTGCTACCTTTTCTTTGATAATTTCACAAAGACCGCTTTGGAACAGTTTTTTGGAAGCATCTCCAAAGGCACCGACACCAGGTAATATCAGTCGGTCGGCTTTTTTAATAACCTCGGGGTCGCTGGTTATCACCGCATCAACCCCGATAGCCGAAAAAGAGGAGACAAGGGAAAACAAATTTCCCACGCCGTAATCAATAATCGCTAACATTAAAGTACTCCTTTGGTGGAGGGAATTTCGTTTTTAAATCTTTCGTCAATGCTAACCGCCTCTTTCAAAGAACGGGCAACCGATTTGAAAGCACCCTCAATTATGTGGTGGGAATTGTAACCCTCAAGCTGATTAATGTGAAGTGTTATGTTGGAATTTCGCACAAATGCCTCAAAAAACTCCCTTACCAACTCGGTGTCAAAATCGCCAACACGCTGGGTGGGAATATCCAAGCGAAAGCCTAAATAGCTTCTGCCCGAAATGTCAACAGCGGTTAAAATAAGACTTTCGTCCATAGGCAAAATGAAACTGCCGTAACGCTTAATTCCTCGCATTTCACCCAAACAGTTTGCCAGTGCCTTACCTAAAACAATGCCGATGTCCTCAACCGTGTGGTGATAGTCAACATAAGTGTCACCCACGCATTTCACCTCTAAATCAAACCTTGCATGGCGGGAAAAAAGGGTCAGCATGTGGTCTAAAAAACCACAGCCTGTGTCAATAGAGTTTTTACCCTCGCCATCAATGTTTAGCTTCAGTTTAATGTCGGTTTCGTTTGTTTTGCGGTTAATTTCGCTCGTTCTCATAAAATCTCCTTAATTTTTTCTATCAGAGTTTTCATTTCCTTGTCGGTTCCAATGGTAATTCGGTTAAAATCTTTAATACGGTCCTTTTCAAAGTGGCGGATTAAAACGCCCTTTTCTTTAAGTTCTTCATAAAGTTTAAGACCCGAAATTTTGTCACTCTTTGCGAAAATAAAGTTAGCTTTAGAGGGAAGAACAAAGAACCCTAAATTTTTGAGCTCTTTTGTCACCCATTCACGAGTTTTAATAATTTTCTCGCAGTTTTTAAGGTAATAATCATTGTCCTTTATTGTAGCAGTACCAACACTTTGAGTCAAGCGGTTTATATTGTAAGGGTTGGTGGAATATTTTATCTTTTCAAGGTCAGCAATAAGTCGCTCGTTGGCTATTGCAAAACCCAGTCTGCCACCCGCAAGGCTTCTTGACTTTGAAAATGTGCCGACACAAAGCAAATTATCGTATTTTGCGGTGAGTTTGTAACAGCTTTCACCACCAAAATCCACATAAGCCTCGTCTATAAGCACAACATTGTCGGGATTAGATTTCACAATTTCCTCAATTTCTTTTAAGGAAAGGGCAATTCCCGTAGGTGCATTGGGGTTGGCAATTACAATAAGCTTATTTTTATTTTTGTATTGGCAAATATCAATGGTAAAGTCATCTTTAAGGGGGATAACCTCACTCTCTACTCCGTGAAGCTCGGCAAAAACGCTGTAAAAACCGTATGTAATATCGGGGTAAACGGCGCCCTTTTGACCGTATGCCATAAAGGCAAAGTTCAAAATATCGTCCGAGCCGTTGGAAAGGAAAATGTTTTCACCGTTGACACCAAAAAGTTTAGCCATAGCAAGTTTCAACTTTTTGCACTCGGGGTCGCAGTAAAGTCGCAAATCTTTAATCCCTTGTTTTGTGACCGCCTTTATAACATTTTGTGATGGGGGATATGGGGACTCGTTAGTGTTGAGTTTTATGTACTGCTTGTCTTGAGGTTGTTCACCTGGGGTGTATTCCTCAAGACTTCTGAATCTTTCGTTTATAAATTTGCTCATTTTTTCTCACTTCTTATACTTGCACTCTTGGCGTGGGCATCAAGACCCTCTTTCTCGGCAAAGAAAGCGACCTTTTCTGCTACACAGTCCAGCGCATTTTTGCTGTAATATACAAACTGACTTTTCTTAACAAAATCATCAACCGACAAGGGACTTGAAAATCTGGCTGTGCCCGATGTGGGCAAGGTGTGGTTGGGACCTGCAAAATAATCGCCCAAGGCTTCGGGGCAGAATCTTCCCATAAAAATGCTACCCGCATTTTTGATTTTATCAAGATAGTCAAAGGGGTTGTCAACACAAAGCTCAAGGTGCTCGGGGGCAATTTCGTTTGCCACGGCGAAAACATCCTCCAAATTGTCGGCAACAATAATTTTTCCGTTGTTGTCAATAGAAACCCTTGCGATTTCCTCACGGGAAAGGGTTTTAAGTTGATTTTCAATTTCCTCTGCCACAGCCTTTGCCAAATCCTCGCTGTCGGTTACCAAAACGGCACTGGCGTTCTTGTCGTGCTCGGCTTGGGATAAAAGGTCCGCCGCAACGAAAGAGGGGTCGCGTTTTCCGTCGGCAATAACCAAAATTTCGCTGGGACCTGCTATCATATCAATAGAAACTCTGCCGAAAACCTGACGCTTTGCCTCGGCAACAAAGGCGTTGCCAGGGCCCACAATTTTGTCGACCTTTAAGACACTCTCGGTGCCGTAAGACAAGGCGGCAACCGCCTGAGCGCCGCCGATTTTAAAGATTTTATCAACACCTGCAATTTTAGCGGCGGCAAGAATAACGGGGTTGACCTTGCCGTTTGCCATTGGGGGAGTTGTGATGCAGATATAATCGCACCCTGCAATTTTAGCGGGTATACTGTCCATAAGCACGGTGGAGGGGTAAGCCGCTGTGCCACCCGGAACATAAAGGCCAACACGCTCAATGGGGGTCACCTTCTGACCGGTTATAATCTCGCCGTTTTGGTTTATCTCAAAACCGCTTCTAACCTGTTTTTTGTGGAAGTTTTCAATATTTTTGGCGGCTTCCTTTAAAATTTCAATAAATTTTGGTTCAACAAGGCTAAAAGCCTCCTCGATTTCTTCCTCGCTTACCACAAGGGAATCAAGGTCTGCTTTGTCAAACTTTTTGGAATATTCAAAAAGCGCCTTGTCACCGTTTTTTGCAACATTTTCTATTATGTCAGCTACAATGTCGGTAACATCAAAGGTGGGCTCACTACGGGCAAAAAGCTCGTCAGAAGTAACCTCGCCATATTTTAAAATTTTAATCATCTTTTTTCACCTGTGCTTCCAAGCCTTTTTTAATTTCCAAAATCTTTTGGGTTTTAAACTTAAAGCTTGATTTGTTGGAAATTAGTCTTGCGCTGATGGGAACGATGGTCTCAAAGGGCGCAAGGTTGTTTTCGAGTAAGGTTTTTCCTGTTTCAACAATGTCCACAATAACATCTGAAAGTCCCAAAATGGGGGCAATTTCGATAGAGCCGTTAAGATGGATAATGTCAATATCACGGCACTTTTCAGCGTAATATTTCTTGGCAATGTTTGAAAATTTGGTAGCCACTCGAAGTGTCGAGGAAGTGTCGTCCTCGAAGTCCTTTTTTGCGGCAACAGCCATACGGCATTTTCCCATATTAAGGTCTAAAAGCTCGTAAACCTTGGGCTCGTATTCAAGCAAAATATCCTTTCCCGCAACGCCGATGTCGGCGGCTCCTCGCTCAACATAAATTGCAACATCCGAGGGCTTAACCCAGAAATATCTGACCCTAGCTTCTTTGTTTTCAAAAATAAGTTTGCGGTTTTCTTCCTTAATTGAGGGGCAGGGAAAACCTGCTTTTTCGAACATATTGTAAACCTTTTCACCGAGTCTGCCCTTTGGCAAAGCAACATTTATAAATTCACGCTCGGTGTTGGTTGTTTCTTCAAATCTTTCCAGCGTGTCAAGATAAACCGCAAAACCCACAGCACCTGCGTTGCGGTTCATTTTTTTAACCAAAGCGTCATACTGACCGCCCGAAAGAACACGCTCGGCAATGCCCTCAATGTAACCACGCATAATAACTCCACTGTAATATCCTGTGGAATTAGAGAGGGAAAAGTCAATATTAATGCGTTCAGAATAGCCCGATTTTTCAGCATAAGCGCAGATTGCTTTAAGCTCGGCAAGGGCTTTTTCTGCCTGTTCGTTTTTAACAAGCTTTTCGGCGGTTTCAAGCGCTTTTTCGGTGGCACTAAAAGCATAAGTTAAAGGAATTAAATCCTCGTTTCCCAAAACCTTTAAAGCGTCGGCATTTTTCTCGTTAATTGCGGTTAAAACTGCCTTTTTATCGGCGATTTCATAACCCGATAACACCGCATCAACAAAGCCTTGGTGTGAAATATCCAAAACAAAGGAACTGCTCAGGGTTTCAAGGCTCTTTAAGGCTAAGGTTACAACCTCGCAAACCTCCGTCTCACCCACAGCGCCGATACACTCAAGACCTGTTTGCATAATTTCCTTGTAGGTGTGGCTGGTTTCACTAATGCGGTAAACATTTTCGTTGTAATAATAACGCTGAGGCTTTGTGTCCTCACGGGAATTTTTAATAATCGAAAGCGTAACGTCAGGCTTTAGAGCCAAGAGAGAACCGTCAGTATCGTTAAAGGTGATAACACCCTCGCCCACCAAAAAATCCTTGTTCGAGGAATAAAGGTCATACTCCTCAAACTTGCTCATTTTGTAATATTTATAGCCGTTATCACGGTAAAGCTGACGGAGACTTAAAATCGCTTTTTCGTCATTTCTTAAGATTTGCTCGTTAATCATTTGCCGTCTCCTTTATGCGTTCAATGGCGGTTTTATATCCGCCGTCACCGTAATTTAGGCACTTGCTGACTCTGCCTATGGTGGTGGTCGATGCGCCGGTTATTCGGTTAATATCGTTATAGCTTTTGCCTTCGCATAAAAGCATTGCCACCTCGAAACGCTGCGAAAGGGCTTCAATTTCCTGAATTGTGCAGATATCATCAAAAAACATATCGCATTCCTCAAGTGTTTTAAGGCTTAAAATTGCTTTGAAAAAATTTTGTAAATTGGGGTTCTTTTTCAAGATAAATTCCTCCAAAAAAATAGTACTTTTCTATATTATCACATTAGTGTGCTAAAGTCAAGGCTTTTTTCGGCGGTTTTCCCTTGCTTTTAGGTGTAATATATTATATAATAAGGTGTTAGAATAGGCGGTGTATTATGGAAATTAAGGTAAATGACCGACTGGTTATGAAAAAAAGTCATCCTTGCGGCAGTAACATCTTTAAAGTAACGAGAATCGGAATGGATTTCAAACTCGTTTGCGAGGGTTGCGGTCACGAAATACTGATACCCAGAAGCAAGGCTGAAAAAAATATTAAAAAAATCTTAGAGACCGACGGAGAGTAAATATGTTTAATAAATTAGATGCGGTTGTTAACCGTTATGACCAAATTGGAATTGAGCTGACAAGACCCGATGTTGCTTCAAACAACGAGCTTTTCAGAAAACTCATGAAGGAACACAGTGAGCTTACCCCCATTGTTGAAAAATATAAAGAGTATACCGACGCTAAAAACGCCGAAAAGGGCGCACTTGAAATTTTAGCTGAGTCTGGGCTTGACAAGGAACTTAAAGAACTTGCCGAAGAAGAACTTAAAATGGCAAAGGAAAACATTGAACTTTTTGCCGACGAGCTTAAAATTCTGCTTCTGCCCAAAGACCCTAACGACGAGAAAAACGTTATTGTTGAAATCCGTGGCGGCGCAGGTGGCGAGGAAGCCGCTTTGTTTGCGGGTAGCCTTTACAGAATGTATACAATGTATGCCGAGTCAAGACGTTGGAGCACCGAGGTTGTAAATGCCAACGAAACCGAGCTTGGCGGTTACAAGGAAATAAGCTTTATGATAGAGGGTGCGGGTGCATATTCCCGTCTTAAATTCGAAAGCGGTGTTCACCGTGTTCAGCGTGTGCCTGACACCGAAACCCAAGGCAGAATTCACACCTCGACCGTAACGGTTGCGGTTCTTCCCGAGGCTGAGGATGTTGAGCTTGAAATCAACCCTGCCGACCTTAAAATTGACACCTTCCGTTCATCAGGTGCGGGCGGTCAGCACATTAACAAGACCTCGTCTGCTATCCGTGTAACCCATATCCCCACAGGCACTGTTGTTGAGTGTCAGGACGAGCGAAGCCAGTTTAAAAACAAGGATAAGGCGCTTAAAATTTTGCGTTCCAGACTTTTGGATGAAAAACAGCGTGAGCATGATGCCGCTATTGCTTCCGACCGTAAGGCACAGGTAGGTACAGGCGACCGCAGTGAGCGTATCAGAACCTATAACTATCCCCAAGGCAGAGTTACCGACCATAGAATTGGTCTTACCCTTTATAAATTAGACCAAATTTTAAACGGAGATATTGATGAGGTGGTAGATGCACTTATCACCCACTATCGCACCGAGGCATTAAAGCAAGAACAGGAACAGTAAAAATGGAAACGAAAAAGCTGAAAGACGATAAAAATGGAATAAAAACCGCCTGTGAAATTTTGAAAAAGGGCGGAATTGTAGCCGTTCCCACCGAAACGGTTTATGGTCTTGCGGCTAATTGCTATGACGAGGCGGCGGTTAAAAAGATTTTTGAAGCCAAGGGCAGACCTCAGGATAACCCTCTTATTGTCCACATTTGTGATATGGAAATGTTAAAGGATATCGCAAGAGAAATTCCCGAAATTGCCCTTAAATGCGCCCAAAAATTCTGGCCCGGCCCTTTTACAATGATTTTACCTAAAACTGAGAAAATCGGCGACTGCATATCCCCGAATTTAGATACTGTTGCCATAAGACTGCCCGATAATAAAATCACGGCAGAGATAATAAGACAAAGCGGTCTTCCCCTTGCGGCGCCCTCGGCAAACAGGTCGGGAAGCCCAAGTCCCACAACCCCCGAACATGTTTGGGCGGATTTAGAGGGCAGAATTGACGCTGTTGTTTATTCAGATGAGTGCAGTGTCGGTGTTGAGTCAACGGTGGTTACCTTTTGCGAACAACCCCCAAGGCTTTTAAGACCGGGCGGCATCACCCCCGAACAGTTAAAGGAAATTATACCTGACATTGTTCTTGACAAGGCAGTACTTGCAGAGCCCGAAAAGGGCGTGCAAGTGGCATCTCCTGGTATGAAATACAAGCACTATGCTCCCAAGACCGAAAGCTTTTTGGTTGAGGGCGAAAGTGACGCTTTCGCCGAGTTTGTAAACTCAAAAAGCGACTCTGTTGCAATTTGCTTTAAGGAAGATTTAGAGAAAATCAAAATCCCCACCCTTTGCTACGGCGAAGCAAAGAGCGAGGAAACCTTGGCGCACAGCGTTTTTGCGGCTTTGCGAAAGGTTGACGAAATGGGTGCTAAAGAGGTTTATATTCACGCTCCCACAAAAACAGGCATAGGACTTGCGGTTTATAACCGACTGCTCAGAGCCTCAGGATTTAAGGTGATTACTTTATGAAAATCATAGGTTTAACGGGTCCCACGGGTGCGGGTAAAAGTATCCTGACTGCCACCGCCCAGAGTTTAGGGTTTAAGGTTATCGACTGTGACAAGGTTGCAAGACAGGCGGTTGTTAAAGACAGCGAGGGTCTGAAAGCCCTTGTGAAAGTTTTTGGCGCCGATATTCTTTTGGAAAACGGCGAACTTGACCGCAAGGCTTTGGCAAGAAAGGCGTTTTCTACCCCTGAAAACACCGAGCTTTTAAACAAAACCTTGTTACCTCATATCACCGCTTTGGTGGAAAAAGAGTGCGACAGTGAATATGTTTTACTCGATGCGCCAACACTCATTGAGAGCGGACTGAATAAAAAGTGCGATGCTGTAATCGGTGTTTTGGCTGACAGAGAAAAACGCCTTGAGAGAATTTGCAAACGAGACAATATAAGCCGAGAAGATGCAAATCTTAGAATAAATGCGGGAAAACCCGATGAGTTTTTTAAAGAAAATTGCAATTTTTTAATTTACAATAACGGCGACAGTGCCGAAATAACAGAGAAATTTGCGGAAATACTAACCGAGATAAAGGAGAGGTAATTATGGCAGAAACACAAGCAGAGCGTTTAGCAAAGGAGCTTACAATGGAGCCTAAAAATGCTCTTTTAAAAGCAGATGATGACACCGTTTTAAAGGCATTGGACTTTGCCGAGGGTTATAAAGCATTTTTGGATAACGCTAAAACCGAGCGTGAGGCTGTAAAGGAAACCATCAAAGCCGCTGAAGATAAAGGCTTTAAGGAATTTGAGTATGGCAAGGTTTATAATGCGGGAGACAAGGTTTACATTAACAACCGTGGCAAGAGTATCGCCCTTTGCGTTATGGGTAAAGAGGCTGTGGAAAAGGGCGTTAATATCAGCGCCGCACACATTGATTCTCCCCGTCTTGATTTAAAACCCAATCCGCTTTATGAGGAAATTGAGTTGGCGCTTTTCAAAACTCACTATTACGGCGGAATTAAGAAATATCAGTGGACCGCAATTCCCTTGGCGCTTCACGGCGTTTTCGCCCTTAAAGACGGCACCGTTAAAGAGGTTTCCATTGGCGAAAATGAAAACGAGCCCAAGTTTGTTATAAACGATTTGCTTCCCCACTTGGCTCAGGAGCAAAGCAAACGCACTCTAAACGAGGGTATCAAGGGCGAGGAGCTTAATGTTTTAATCGGCTCTCATCCCTTTAAGGATGACAAGGGCAGCAACCTTGTTAAACTTAATATCTTAAAGATTTTAAACGAGAAATACGGCATTGTTGAAGAGGATTTCCTCTCGGCTGAGCTTGAAATTGTCCCTGCTTTCAAGGCGTGTGACATTGGTTTTGACCGCTCACTCGTTGGCGCATACGGTCAGGATGACCGTGTTTGCGCATACCCCGCACTCAAGGCAATTTTAGATGTTGAGACACCCGAAAAGACTGCAGTTGCTATCCTTGCTGACAAGGAAGAGGTCGGCTCAATGGGTAATACGGGTCTAGACTCCGATTTCCTAAGATATGTAATCGGTGACCTTGCAAAAATGCAGGGTGGCGACGGCACAATAGCTATCAGAAATTCAAAATGCCTTTCTGCAGATGTTAATGCAGGGCTTGACCCCACTTTCCAAGATGTTATGGAAAGAAGAAATGCAAGTCGCTTAAATTACGGCGTTGTGGTTACAAAATATACAGGTGCCAGAGGAAAATCAGGCACATCCGACGCTTCTGCCGAGTATATGGCATATATCCGCAAATTGTTAGACGATAACAATATTTTCTGGCAAAGCGGAGAACTAGGACGGGTTGATTTAGGCGGCGGCGGAACTGTGGCTCAGTTTATCGCCAATTTAGGAATTGATGTTGTTGATTTGGGTGTTCCTGTTCTTTCAATGCACGCACCTTTTGAGACTACATCTAAGCTTGACATCTACATGTGCTATAAAGCTATGTATGAATTTATGAAATAATGGATATAAAACTTGGAAAATACCGCCATTTCAAAGGCAACGAGTATGAGGTTGTAAGCATTGCAAAGCACTCCGAAACCCTTGAGGAAATGGTTGTGTATAAGGACTTAAAAAACGACGGCAAGGTCTGGGTAAGACCTGCTGTTATGTGGAACGAGACCGTCGAGAGAGACGGCAAAATATTCAAGAGATTTGAATTTATAGGGGAGTGAAAACAATGTCAGAACGCACGGTTGCCGCTATTGCCACGGCTCAGGGTCAGTCGGCTTTGGGTGTAATCAGAATTTCGGGCGACAAGGCTTTAGAGGTTGCGGATAAGGTGTTTTTTCCTTTCAGCCAAAAGAAATTAGCCGATTTCAAAGGCTACACCGCCGCATACGGACAGGTTAAGGACGGCGACAGTGTTATTGATGACGGCGTTGCATTGGTTTTTAGGGGCCCCAACAGCTTTACGGGTGAGGATACGGTTGAAATCACTCTCCACGGCGGCGCAATTATTTTGCGTGATACCCTAAGACTTATTTTAGAAAAGGGTGCTTTTCCTGCCCAGGCGGGTGAATTTACCAAACGAGCCTTTTTAAACGGCAAAACCGATTTAACAAGGGCTGAAAGTATAATGGGTCTCATTTCTGCCGAGAGCGAGGCGCAACTTAAACTGTCCCGTGCGGCGCACCTTGGTAAAACCGCCGAGAAAATTGAGGGTATAATTACCGCTTTAACAAAGGCGGACGCCGCAATTTCTGTTTTCTCCGATTACCCCGATGAAGATATTGACGGTCTTGACCGAGAAAGCTTTTCAAAAATGCTCGAAAATGCAAAAACAGACCTTGAAATTATGCTTAAAGACTATGATGCGGGTAAAATTTTGCGAGAGGGCATTGAAACCGCCATTGTGGGCAAACCCAATGTTGGAAAGTCCTCTTTAATGAATATGCTAAGCCGTGCCGACCGCTCGATTGTTACCGATATTGCGGGAACAACCCGTGATGTTATTGAGGAAACCGTAAGACTGGGGGACATTATTCTTCGCCTTGCCGACACTGCAGGTATTCGTGAGACAGGCGACCAAATTGAGAGTATCGGCGTGGAATTAGCCCTTAAGCGTATGGAAACTGCACAGCTTATTTTGGCAGTTTTTGACGGCTCACAAGATTTAGACAGTGACGATTTGCGTCTGCTTGAAAACCTGAAAGGCAAAAATGCTCTTGTAATAATAAACAAAACCGACCTTGACAGTCGGCTTGACAGAGAAGTATTTAAAGATTTTAACCTTGTGGAAATTTCTGCAAAGGAAAACAATGGTTTAGATGCTTTGAGGGACAAAATCGCCGAAATCAGCGGTGTAAACAACATTTGTCCTGACAGCGCAAACCTCATAAACGAGCGTCAAAGAGCGTGTGCTAAGAGGGCGCTTGACGCTATTGACGAGGCATACACAGCAATTCTTTCGGGTCAGACTCTTGATGCCGTTGGCATTTGTGTTGACGATGCCCTTGCCTCACTTTTTGAACTGACGGGCAGACGGGTTACAAACGAGGTTGCCGACGAAATTTTCAGAAGCTTCTGTGTTGGAAAATAGAATAAAATTAACCGCCGACTAATTTGGTCGGCGGTTTTGTTTTAAATAATTTGCTTGCGTAAAAACTTGTCTTTTAATAGATTTATTGCAAATTTTGCAGATTCAATATTACATAGAGATAGAACAGCAAAGAATATAATTAATGTAACCAGCGAATAAGGAATTGCAAAAAGAATAATCGAAAAATAAGAGTTTAGCGAAACAGTAATAAAACGGCTCACAAAATTCAAAATCACAAACAATGCAAAATTTACAAACCATATTTTATATGTATGCCAACAACTTCTCTTCAAAATCTTTTTGTTTGCATAAATTATAATATCGTTTGTTCTATATAAAAGTGCGGCAATTGTTCCTATAAGTGCACCGTAAATTCCCCAATATTTTATGGCAACAACAGATACCACAATATTGATACCTGCTTCAAGAATTGTGCGCCACTGTGTTTGTTTGAAATGACCTTCAAAATTTATAACATTGTTGGGTGCGTTTCTTCCGCAAGACAACAAGCTGATAGCAGAAAATAAATACGGGAGATATTTGTTTATATAAGTAATGTCGGTAACATCGCTTGTATAAAGACCTATAAAGGGCAAAATGAAGAAATTAACTATTGAATAAAGAGCAAAAACCAATGTAACATAGTATAATTCATAACAATTATATAGCTTCATAAACCGTTTTTTATCTGAGTGATAGGTTTGACCCAAGACAAAAACCACGCTGCCCGAAACGGCTGTTTGCAGTGTTATTACCATATTGAAAAATAAATTATATAACGAATATACACTAACAACCTTTAGACCGCAGAAAAAAGAAAGCAGAATACTATCAGTGCTGTTAAAAACAAGACCGCTTACCTGATGGACAAGAACATTTTTATTTTGTGAAAGTGATTCAAAATCGGGCTTGGCTTTTAGGTCAATCCAAGTATAATGTTTTTTTATATACCATGTTATATACAGCATTTGAATTAAACTTACAATCATGGCTATCATTTGAACAAAAACAACACTGAAACCAAGTGACATAAGCACTATTTTAGCTATGTTCTTAAAAACATTGGTAAACATCGTTAGTGAGGTTTTTACATAGTTTTTTCCCTCTGCTTGAAGCAGTAAAAAATATTTTTCTTGAAAGAAGAAGCTTATAACACTGCCAAGTCCATTGAAAACTATAACCAAAACAACAGTATTAAGGGGAATATCGGTAGCTACCACAAGAGGATAGATTATTGAGAAAAGCAAAATAGCTATTAAATACAATATTCCCGTTTTATGATAATATCTATTTGTGGCAGATAAAACAGCATTTGTTTTATTGCGGTCTCCAATACCTATAGTTCTATATAAAGCCTGAACGGTAGCAATGCCCACACCTGCTTCTAACAGGGCTATATAAGAATAAATTTGTGTAACGGTGCTGAGCAATCCGTTTGTTTCTGAACCGTAGCTTGTCAAAATAAAGCGAGGCACAAGGATACCCAACAATATAGTAAGAGCCTCACTTGCAAGACTAAGGGACATATTATAAACTACTTTTTTCTTATTATTCATTTCAGCCCTCGTAAAAATACCTTTTCTTTATAGATATAATTTTTGATTTTAACTTTGCAATCAAACTTTTAGATTTAATAGATTTTACACATTCTGAATATTTGTTTGAATTAATTTTTTCGAAAAATTCTGCCCTTTTCGAAATATCAATCTTTTTTTCTTTTTTTATTTCATTGGCAGAAAACTCGTTGTAATTAACCTGTTGTAAATGAAGCAAATTCTCACAGTTTTTAAGAAGTTCTCTTGCCTTATTACTTCTTACCATAACACAGGAAACGCCGTTTTTGGGTGGTTTTTGGGATGTGTATTTGACAACACTATAGAAATCGCCCAAGGTAATATCAGCATAACTGTTGTTGATGTTGTATTCACATTTAAAGCAAGAGGGTCTTAAAGAAAGTCCTAAGCCCATGAATTTTCGGTAACTGTCTCCGCCGTATTGGCATATCGTTTTACCATTGGCAAAATACAGTGCGGTTGCGTAGCAATCCCAACCGTAACGCTTATCCTTAAAATCAATGTTGTTAATTCGCGAACGGTATTTATTTTGGTTATAGTTTAAATATTCCTTGTAAACCTTAGGACTGGGTACACCGAAACATAAAACCTCACATAAAATGAGATTGTCATAATCGCGGTTTAAATATCCCACAAGACCCGCAATTTGGCAAGGTGTTCCTGAAAAGAGCACCGTTTTGCCGAAATCAAGCTGAGATTTTACTTGATTATAAATATTTGCAGCGTCGCTTTGAACATATTTTGATTTTTGTAGCTTTGAAATGTTATCAATACTATCAACAAAAATGTGTTTAACGCTGAAATCATCAGCAAAAGCGGCGCCAAAAACAACACCGCCGTTTTCTAAGATGTGTTTTGCAAGAGGCAGAAAAATACCGCCCGAAGAACTGGAATTTCGGCTGTCATTATCCTTATTCCACGCGGCATACACATCATACTGTTGCATTTTAGGAAACACATTAAACTTACAGGTGTTTTCACATTTTTTGCAGTTAATACATACAGCATCATTTATGATGGGATACCAAAATCCCTCATTGTCCTCTATGAATTTAATTGCATTTACAGGACAAACGTCGCCACAAGCTTTACAGCCGCAACAATTTTCTTTGCTTTTGTTGTTAAAATACATTTTTTACCTCAATATAATTTCGAGAGTATCTTTGACATAACTGTCAGGGCGAAGATGATTCAAATAATATTCACGGTTCTTTTGCATCATATCAGAAAGCAAATCACCGTTTGTAAATAGGCGGTTCACCTTTTCAATACAAGAATTTATACTGTCATAAGTGTAAAAATTCCTGTTCTCAATAAGATTTGCAGGTACCAAGTAAAAAGGTTGTTCGGAACTACACCGCCGATAAAATGGCTGCCAAATTCTTTTTTAAGTGCTCTTACAAGTCCGGACCTGAGCTCACTGATTTTAGAGTATTCTTCTCTTTTTTTCTCAATTCTCTCTTCAACCGAAAAACCGTCTAAATCGGTGTTTTGGCTACTGTAAGATGAAGCAATTGATGGGTCCCAAAGTTTGGTGTAAAAGAAAACCTTGGGGTCTTTAATTGTTGAGGGAGCCATTTCAAAGGCATCAGTATATATGTTTTTAAATAAATTTTTAAAAAAGAGCAGTTTTCGGGCAAGTTTTTTAGCTTCTGAAATATCTCTGTTTAATATAATGCTTTTAAAATTTACCGCATTTAAAGGAGAGTCTTTGCAAGTAACATGGTATCTTGGGGCAAGGACAAATATTTTATCCTTATTTCGCATATCGCTATGAAAAGATTCACGCAAAGATGCCCTAAATAAAAATCAACATTATCAAGCATATCGTCAATTGCTTTAAAGGAGGGGTAATTATTATATCCGTCGATCAAATCGTAAATTACCCCTTTGCCATCTACTAAAACCTCAATTATTGCACTATGAAAAAACTCTTTTTTGAGGTCGGGTTTTTCTGCTAAAGTGAATGTGAGGTGGTTTTCTTTTGCGAGAAGTGTAAAACCTGCTATTATTTGGTCAACATACATTGAATTGCGGTCTGCAACTGCAATGGAACAATTGAGCATATTTTAGTTCTCCTTTTTGTGTATAAACAACGCATTATAAAGAATGAAAAAAAGAGTAGAAAGTTTTTCTTTTAAATTATAAGCGGGGTTAGAAAACAAAGGCTTTTCCAAATTGCAAAGCATGCCTGAAATGACTTGTCGATTTGATTTTAACTGTTTTTTTGAAAGAATAGACATTAACAATTCTATTATGAGCTTGTTTTTTCTTATTTTAATTTTTTTAAGCTCCTCATTTGGAAAACAGGGCTCGACAAATTCAAAAATTTCGTCCCAAACCTTGATTCTATCAAGAAAATTAACGGTTGAAAATGTACCCATTATACTCGAACTTCTTTGTCTGTAATTATAAAGGCAAAGAGGTGAAACCACGGCACAGTCACATTTTGCGGCTAAGCGATAGGTGGTTCTTGCATCTTCATATAATTTTCCCTCGGGGTATTTTATATCGTCAAATAAATTACGCTTATAAATCTTGTTACAAGCCGAAAATTCGTGATATAAACGCAAAAGAACATCATTTCCTCGATATACAGTTGTTTCTTTCTCGGGAATTTCACGGCTTATTCTTTTCGAGTCGTTAAAAAACGCGAAGAAATTGCACATTGAAATATCGGCATTATATTTTAATGCGTTGCCAACTAAATGTTCGAACATATTGTTTTCAACAAAATCGTCACTGTCTATAAAAGCAAGATACTCTCCACGGGCTTTTTCTATACCATAGTTTCTGGCAGAGGAAAGGCCTCCGTTTTGTTTGTGAAAGGCAAAAACGTTGTCATATTTTTCTGCAAATTTATCGCATATTGAACCGCTGTTGTCGGTAGAACCGTCATCAACAAGAATAATTTCAAAACCCTTGAAGGTTTGATTTATCAGCGAATCAATGCATTGATTCAAATAAACTTCAACATTATAAACAGGCACTATAACGCTTAGAACAACGTTTTGTTTGTTCATTTAATTTCTTCCTTTTTTAAAACAGAGTCTATATATTTTTTGGATTTTTCAATATGTTGGGTTAATTTAGGCAAAACCAAATCATAGTTTATGTTTTCAATCGGTTGAGAAGCATCTAAAACAAGGCGGTTTTCAAGCCCTGCAATTTTCAACAAATCGGTCATTCGGGAATTTATACCCTCGATTCGATTAAAAACAACAAATTGTTTTTTGAAAATCAAGGAAAATGCGGTAGCATGGAAAGAGTTTGAGACCACAAACTTGGCGTTTTTGACCAAACTCAAAAACGCTGCCGGACCTTCGTTATAAAAGCATTTATCGGCATAATCACAATCCAAAACCGAATATATTTTAAGTCCCTCTTTTTTTGCCTTTTCAAAAACAAAGGATTTAATGTTTTCATCCCCGTTAAATGCGTAGGTTAAAATATACTCATCTTTTAAATCTAATTTTTTGCAAACAGGCGACCATTTTTCTTCCTCTAACAAAAATACAGGGTCTAAAACGGTTGTGGCGCCCTTGATTCCAAGATTTTCTATAATTTCTACGCCGGTTTTTTCTCTGACCGAAATAAAATCAAGATTTGAAAGCCACTTTTTAATTTGCGGTTTATATTCTTCTGCAACAGTAGCGGTTGCAAAACTTGCCGCATAAGAGGCTTTAATGCTATCCTTCGGCGCAAAATCAAGATAAAACGCAGGGTCTTTTCCGTTATTAAAAAGGGTGTTCCAAATCTGGTCGCTTCCCGCAAAATAAACATCAGCCAAAGGGGGATTTGCCTTCAAATCCTCATTAGAAACATATCTTTTTTCGGTTAAAGGCAGTTTAGCGGTGAAATTGTCATATTCTTTTTTGCGTTTAGAAAAAAGCGCCGATAATCTCCGGGGCAATTTTGCCAAAATATAAAGTTGTTTAACAATGGGTTTATTAAACCTTGAGTTTCCCGCATAAGTCAGAGAGTAGTGTCTGCTTAAATAATCAGGTTTATAGTTTATTATTTCGGTGTCATGCCCTAGGTTGTTTAAATATTTTGACAAAGCATAGGCTTGTAAACTTGCACCCGAATTATAAACATCGTGACAGGTTATAGTTTTAATTTTCATTAGAACTGCGTCCTTATTTTTAAGTTTTATTTTTTAATGAGATACGGTATATACAGCGCTCAATTCCCATAATCACATAGGAAGTTGCAACGCAGAGAATAATTAAAAACAAAAATATAAATAAAGGATATTTGACCGAAACCAAAAGTTCTTTAAACATAATAGCATAAAAGAACATATGAGTAAGCCACATATTTGTTGAGTGTTTTCCTAAAAACAGGAACACTTTTTGCACCAAATTTGACTTTTTAAGCAAATTAAAAATCAAAAATGAAGCCACCGAAACAAAGCCCATCAAAACGGCTTTGTGCACAATAGAGTTGGCAACGAAAATTAAAATCCACGTAGATAAAAGAAATAAGTTTTGATATTTAGATGGAATAAACTTATCAAGCTTTTCTTTTACCGTATCCATAGTCTTGAATTTGCAAAAGAATGCACCCATCCAAAACCAAGGCAAAACATCAATTATATTCAATGTTTCTACCACAACAAAGGTGAAAACAGAATCGTTTTTAACAAGCTCGGGTATAAAATTAAAACGGTTAAGAAAATACCAAGCAATATCTATTCCAAAGCAGAGTGAAAAACCTATAAAAGGATTTTTAATTTTCTTTACAGGTAATAAGACAAGTGCTGCAGGAATTAAGAGCAGTAAAATATATGTATTCAAATACCACCAAGCGCCGTTGTAACTATGGAGTAAAAATATGCTTTTAATGAAAGCCACAGGACTTGCGGGTATTCTTTCGTTTTTGAAAATAAGACCTAAAAGGCCAAACAGAAAAAGCACTATCCAATAGTTTGTTAAAAGCCTTAAAATCCTGCCGCCGTTACTTTTAAAAGAGGTTTTACCCTTTTGGAACAAAAGATATTGAGCAAAACCGGCACACATAGAATAAAGCGGAACGCAAATTTCGGCAAAAAAGCCAAGATAATATACCGCGGGTGTGGTTTCGTTTACCCATAACAGCGGTGTGCCAAGCACACCTTCGCCTGTTACACAAAAAAGGTGTAACACAAGCATACTTAAAATGGCTAAACCCTTTGTCATTATAGAATCGTTTTTAGTATACATTACCATAAATAAACCCCTGTACAGATTTGGTTTTGATTATATAAGAGGAAAGCTTGTTAAATAAAACCGCAACAACAATCGTGATTGTTAATACAGATATGGTAAATAATTCTTCGGATATTTTAGGCAATCCCAAATCTAACAAGCACTCTATTATAAGTCCGTGGAAAAGATATATTTCCAAAGAAATTTTACCAAGGAAACTTGTTATACGGTTTATAACATTAAATTTATACATTAAAATGCATAAAAATATTGGAATAAAGAAGCCCATAAGAACACTGTTTATAAACCAAACATCAAAGGTGAATTTTCCTCTTGCAAAAGAAAAGGGTAAATTTATTATACGGTTAAAGATTGCAGGGAATAAATACGCACCTAGACTAAAGATAAATGCAATTCCCGTAAATAACCAGTAATTATTTTTTAAGGTCATTTCAATGCTATCTTTTTTATACGCAAAACAAATTCCAACAACAAACATTTCGCATGTGAGTATCCACCACTCGGGCCAACCGAAAATCACGCAACAAAATATATAAATTGCTATTCCTATGCAAATTTTCAAAACAGTTTTTTTGGTATTAAACCCTTTTTTGCGGAAAACAAGCCAGAAAATAACCGAAAAGACCAAAATTGCAACCATATACCAAGAGTTGCTTATAAGGTCACCTTTAACGGTTCTTGTCAAAATTTCTTTAAATGGAACGTCAAAGAAGACACAGCGAACAAATATGTAAATCAAAATTAAAATTAAGTAAGGTATACCCAAGTTTACAAATCGCTTCTTTAAAAAACCGTTCATATAGTTTGGCTTGTTTTTTAAGCTTACAACCAAAGAATATCCGCTGAATATAAAAAACAGTCCGACTCCCACACTTGCCATAATAGACATTGATACAAAAGGAAGTTCTCTTTCAACCCTTGCGGTCAAATGACACAAAACGATTGAAATCGCAAGTATTCCTCTTACAGCGTTAGTATTCTTTAAAGAAAAGGCCTCTTGCGAAATGTCATTAGAAAAAACATCAGTATTCTTTCTAATTGAAAAAAGAAGAAAAACTAAAAACACAGCAGTTACGATAATCATATTTTGTGTTTCTCCAACTCAAATATTTTTTGCGCTTCAAAAGCGTTGTCGTAATTGACAGTTTTTGTGTTTTCAATAAGCGTGTTTCTAAAATCGGGATTGTTAATCATATACTCAATTCCCTCTACAACACCATCAATACCCATTTCGCAAATGTAACCGTCAAAACCCTCTTTTAATTGTGCCGAACTTGTGGTATATCGGGTTATCATAACGGGTTTATTTAAAATCTGAGCTTCGGTAACGGTTACCGCTTTGCCCTCATAGCGTGAAGGTTGAGCGTATATATCGCACTCTTTCATATAAGGGTAAGGGTTGTCCTTTTTGCCAAGAACAATTACAGTATCCTGCAATGAATACTTTTCAATAAGACTCTTAATCAGTTGCTCATCTTGACCGTAGCCGATAAGATACCACTTGAAGTCATAACCTTTTTGCTTTAGTTTATCACAAGCGATTACAACATCATCAAAGGCTTTTGCCGTGCAAAATCTGCCGACCGAAAGGATTTTTACATCAGTATTGTCTGGCATGTCGTCCTTTACTGCAAATTCCTCGGCTCTTGTCTTTACAAAATCGCTTGAAAATATGTTTTCAATAACAACGGTTTTTTCTTGCAGAGAGGGATAAATTTTGTCAAACGAAAGTTTAACCTGTTCGCTGACACAAGCAACATAATCAAGTCCCGCCCACATAGGTAATGTGAATTTTACATCTGGTAGTTCAGTAGAACTGCTGTAATCGGTGTGTACCCAGCCGATTTTAAGATCGGCATCTACATTGTTGCAAAGAAAATAATGGGGTCCCAAGAATCCGAGTGCAACATCATAATGCTTAGGTATTTTTTTTACTATACGGGAAACTATTTTTTTGCAAAGGGTAATGTTTATTGTATCGGTCTTTTTGATTTTTGCTCTTAAATCACCATAAAATTTGGAGAACAAGCGAATTGCCGCCATATAAAACTTGCCTTTTTTAATCAATTGTAAAATAGGCCAACTAACATAAGAAAACATTTTATTTTCAGGCAACAAATTTACCTTTTCATTTATCAAAGGCATAAACTCACCCGTATGGGACAAAAGAAACAAATCAACCTCATATTTATCATAATCTATGGCGTCAAGCAGACCTAAAAGGCTTCGCTCTACACCGCCGATTTCCATTCCGGGACCTATTATCAAAACTTTTTTCTTCATAAAATCAATTCCATTTTTATTATAAGGTAGTGTAGTTAACTATAAAGATAAATAGAAATTCTCTAAATATTTTGCAGTGCTTTCTATATCATAGTCCATATCTTTTACTTTTTTAGCATATTGCTCTCTGTTAACATAATCTTTGTTTTCAAAATTTTTTAGTGCCTCAAGCCAAGAAATAAATGTATCAAGAGGATAATAATTTATTAAATCTGTCAAATCGGTCTCTCTCGGTATCATATCAGAAGCTAAAACGGGCAGTCCGCTTGCTTGAGCTTCAATAGCCACGATTCCGAGTCCTTCAAATAAAGACGGGAAGAGAAAAACATCCATTGCCGACAGAAAATCAGGAACATTATTGTGAGAGCCTAAGAATAAAACTTTATCCTCTAAGCCCTTTGCTTTTACATACTCTTTGTGTTTTTTCATATCCTCGCCGGCGCCCAAAAAGATTAAAACTGCATTAGGGTTGCATTTTGAGTATTCCTCAAAAAGTTTTATTGAAAAAATTTGGTTTTTTTCATAAGAAAATCTGCCAATGTTACCTATAACAAATTTGCCCTCTAAACCGTATTCTTTTCTGATTTTATCCCTAGCGGATTTTGAAAACATAAATCTATTTGTGTTTATAGCATTGTTGATGATTTTACATTTGTTTCTGTTTTTTGGGGTTTTAAATAAATACTTGGCAGCGGCTTTTGAACAGGCAAAACAATGGGTTACGCAGAATGGGATTTTAAGTCGTATTAATCTTTTATAGATGTCAATTTTCCAGTTGTCTTCTTTGGCGTTTCCTACATGAGAGTGTGCGATTCTAACTGGTATGCCCGCTTTCTTCGCCATTGATAGGGCATTTCCGTTTTCACAGTTTATGTGGGAATGAATTATTTTATATTCAGGATGATCCTTAAAAAACTCATAAAGGCCCTTCAGGTACCCCAAATATCCCACCTTGGAGGCATAAGGGATGGCATACATTTTGCCACCAAGCTCTTCGATTTCCTTTGAAAAGAAATTATCGCAAGAATTATGACATAAAAAATCAAACTGAATCTTTTCACGGTCTATATTGCGGTAAATAGACATAAGCAAAGTTTCAACTCCGCCGTAATCCATAGAGGTAACAAAATGTAAAATTCGTTTCATAGATATGTTCCTTAAATCTAATTGTGTATTTTTCTATATAAATCCAAATTATGATTGGGCTTAGGCAATTCTAAATCTTTGCCGAAAATAAAGTCATATTCGTCAGGCTCATATACGATAAATCCGCTACTATCGAAAAATGTAATTTCACCAAAGTAAATTTTTCCGTTACATTCATAAAAATCAACCCTAGCGTGAGGGAAAGGCTTGCTGATTTCTCTTGCGAGTTTTGTCATTTCTCTATGTATTTCTTTAATTTCAAAGCTTTTAAGCTGTTGCATATCAGGTGCATCATACATGGGGAAAATATTGCCGTCAATATCTGCGTAAAGACGTTTGTGATTGGTCATTCTAAGCTCGTCCACCTCTAAAACTTGCGGTTCGCCGTTAAAACAGAAAAATTTAAAGTCTCTAAGTTCACCCGAGTCATCTTCGAGGTATTTTTCAATGATTATTCTGGGTTTTTGGCCCGCATAATTCCATTCTCTGCCAAACCAAGCTAAATTTTGTTTAAGCCAACTTTTCATTATCCTTTTTTGGCGTTTCCAGTCAACTGTTGATTTGTCTTTGACAATCAAATTCCAGCCTGAACCGTGTGATGCTTTTAAAACAAATCTTTCAGGTAAAGCGTCGACATCTATATCATCTACATTCTCATAAACGGCGATAAGCTCGTTTAAAAGTTCGCCGTACCCCAAATTATTCAAGTATTCGCGAACAGCATATTTATCCGATGCCGCAGTCATATTATCATCGCGGTAAAAGAGTTTTAACCATTGCAATTTTTCGGTAAATCTTTGTGGATTTTTTAAGTCGATTTCTCTTTTACATTCTTTTTTGTATTGCCTACAAATGAAAGAATAGTCGGATTGAAATTTATAAGTTAAGCCCCATTTAAAGCGCTTGTACTCATCCCAAAAATATGCAAAGGTTAAGTTTTTTTTCTTAAATTTACGCAAAGTATTCTTAAATGACTTCATAAACACATCTCCTTCTTATCTGTTCCAAATAAATCTGAAATTATAAAGTGCATCGCTGTTCGATATTTCATACCGCCAATAGAAAAAGAAAAATATTAAAATACCCGCTTTGACAAAAATCTCGAAATTCTTATTTTTAAATACAACTAATTTTCCTAATGCAAGAGGTAATAGAACCGACAAATAAATATTGATTCTTGAAATATAGGGACTGTTCATACCGATAATGGCGAATAGACCATATAAAATAAGCCAATTCAAATAAAAAGTTTGTTCGGGTGTTTTTTCTGATTTTGTGTATACAAAAAAACAAAATATTGCAGGCATCATAGAAATTAAAACTCTTAAAATATTAACCTGTCTTAAATAATATGATCCTTCTTCTATAACGATTTCTGATTCTTTTAAACCGCCAATGAAGGAGAAAATAAATTCATAATTATATAAAAGAATAATTGAACCTATGGTCAGAAGCAGTATATTGCTTAAATTAATCTTTTTGCGTAACATAAAATAAGGCACTATCATAATTATTGCAGACTTATGAAAGAGAAAGGCAATAAAGACGCATAAGATATATTTTAATAATTTTTTATCAAAAACAAATCTGTGACCAAGACATATTATCGCTGCAGCAAAAAACTGGCGCACACCATTAAAAGAACCATGCCAAACACCTGTAAACATAAATAAAAGGGCTGATAAAAGGTATGTATCGGTATATTTAAATGTTATAGCAAGTATGCTGACCACTGTGAATGCAGAGGTTATAAATATAAATACCGCACCGTCAGTTGTAAAAAGTGTGATTATTGCTGCAAGTATTGGAAATCCAGGTTCATCTAATTCTTTAAGCGTTGATAACCAATTAGGAGCATAGTTATCAGCAAATCTGTAATATGCACCAAAGTCGGCACCTACAAAATATCTAAATCCGGAAATAGAGACCAAAATTAGTGTTATTGTTAAAAGAAATAACTTTGTGACATGGTTGTTTTTTATCAATTGGCCTGTTTCGGTTGCAACATAATTTGAATATAACGCTAATGCCGAAAAAATAAACACCGATAGCGCGGTTAAATAATATACTACCATTAATAATCTCCAAATAAATTATCGTTCTTCATTTTCTTTGAGATATTTATGTTTTTGCCAGTTTCTGTAAACTTCCACAAGCTTAAAAGGAACTATTGACTTTACAATCATCTCAACCGCCGGACGAATTAACCAAACCTTAGGATACTTAAGGAGTTTAAATCCTATCAAGGTTGTTTTAAAAGCATTGTATCTAACCTTAAAAGTTCTGCGACGAATGGCATTTTCATCCTCTCTCACGAGATAGAGCGCTTCCCTCATATTGGTTCCTTTAAAACCATTAGCATAAAATCTAAACCACAAATCATAATCCTGAGCGCGCATAGTTCTTTTGCTGACAGTATATCCGTTTACAGTGTCATACATTTTCTTTTCGGTTAAAATCGTTGCGTGGTGGAAAGGTATTTTTGTGCGTAAGGTATAATAGTCGGGATTATCCACCGCATAAACTATATCCGCCAAGCCTTTTTGATTAAATCGTTGCATAGCGGTACCCACAAGCTGATATTCGGGGTTTTCTTTTAAAAATGCCATTTGTTTTTCAAGTCGCTCGGGAAGACTGATATCATCAGCGTCCATTCGGGCAATATAATCCCCTGTGGCATATTTAAGACAGTGGTTAAGCGAAAAAGAAAGTCTTGAATTAACTTCATTTCTTATCAAAACAATTCGGTTATCCTTTTTAGCATATTCTTTTAAAAGTTTAAAGCTGTTATCTGTTGAAGCATCATCACAAATAATAAATTCAATGTTTTTATATGTTTGATTTAAAATTGAATCTACGGCTTCTTTGAGGGTTGCTTCAGCATTGTAAACTGCCATAATAACGGATATTTTATCACTCATTTATACATCCACCATGTTTCATATAATCTTATTTTAAAATTGTTTTGACGCTTTCTTTCAAAATGTTTAAGCCTTCCATAAGTTTTTCCTTTTCAATGGTTAAAGGAGGAAGGATTTTAACAACCGAGTCGTGACGTCCTGCACGCTCGATGATTAGATTGTTTTTAACACATTCAAACATAACCTTTTTGGATATATCTTCACCGATTTCGGCAAAATCAATTCCCCATATCATACCAATACCTCTATAGGAAAGCTTATTATTTAAAGGTAGTATGTTTTCTTTAATAAAGTTTTCGATGATTTCACTGTTTTGTTTAACTACTGCATTTAAATCATTGGCACAGTAATATTCAACAGCTGCTTTTGCACCAACAAAAGCCAATTGGTTTCCTCTGAAGGTGCCGTTATGTTCGGCGGGTCTGAAAACATCGATTTCGGGTCTCATAAGCAACATAGACATTGGTAATCCGAATCCACTGAGAGATTTTGAAAGCACAACAATATCAGGAACAACGCCTGCTCTTTCAAAAGAGAAGAATGTTCCTGTTCTGCCTATGCCCACCTGTATATCATCGCACACAAGCAAGATTTCATATTTATCGCAGATTTCACGCAATTTTTTAAGCCAAGATATATCGCAGACATTAACTCCGCCTTCTGCCTGTACTGTTTCAAGGAAGATGGCGGCGGGTTTGTCGATGCCCGAATGGTCGTCGCTCAAAACCCATTCAAGATATTCGATAGATTTATTGTAATCACCAAATTGATTGGAATAAGGCATAAATGTAACGTTATTAAGGCTAACTCCGCCGCCCGCACGGGAGAAAGAGTCGCTTGTCATGCTAAGGCTTCCGAGAGACATGCCGTGGAATGCGCCCGAAAAAGCAAAAACATTGCTTCTGCCGGTATATTTTCTTGCAAGTTTTAGAGCGGCTTCAACAGCGTTTGTGCCGGTCGAACCGCAAAACATCATTTTGTAATCTAAATTTCTGGGTTTTAAAATTAAATTGTAAAAGGTATCAATAAAACCTTCTTTGGCGGTTGTATACATATCCAAAGCGTGAATAATAGTATCTTCGGATAAATATTCTAAAATAGCATTTTTAATGTAGGGATTGTTATGGCCATAATTAATTGCGCCTGCACCAGCAAAAAAGTCTATATATTTTTCGCCACTTTCTGAAATGAGTTGAGCATTTTTTGCGTATTTCAATTTAATTGGGAAATTTCTGCAGTATGACCTTACGTTAGATTCGTGTTTTTCAAATGTTTTGTACATTTTAATAACTCCTTTATAATTTAATCCAACTTCCGAATTTTTGCTCGTATTCGGGCGGAAACTCATAAAATCCGCCGTCATGGAAAAAGGTTAATTCAGAAAAATATATTTTGCCATCAATGTCATAAAGATCAACTCGTATAAAAGGAAATCCCTCCGAAAGTTTTCGGCAAATATCAACCATTTTATCGAAATTCGCCGACTTTTCAACGGGAGTATCGGATTTTGGACAAATGTGTTCAAAATCATATGGATTAAAATCGATATCAAAATAATCAAATCGTTGGTCAGTGTGCTGATTTGTAATGACCTGAATCACCTTTGGTTCACCGCCAAAACATAAAAACTTGTAGGTTTTGAGTTCATCCCCCGAAAGAGTGCTCATATATTTTTCGGCAATAATATGCGGAACAACCGTTTTATACGGAAACTCTCTAGCTGCATTAAAAGGATTGATTCTGAGTCTTCCTTCAAAAAACTTTTTGAGTTCGCCCTTATCGATTTTGCTTTTGTCGGTAATGATTTTAACACTTCCCGAATCATGAGAACATTTTAAAACAAACTTTTCGGGGAGTTTTTCAAAATCTATATCATCGAAATTTTTCCATACACCTAATAGTGGGATAGATAAATCTTCGCCTGTCTTTTCTTTTACATAATCGCGAACTGCAATTTTATCTACATAGCGGGCATAGGAATCATCTTTTGCATAAAGTTTTATCCAGTTTAACTTTTCGTTAAAACCTGTTGGATTTTTAAAATTAAGTTTATTACCGGTCTTAATCCAATAAACCATTTTCAAATAGGGCTTATCGGGGATAAAGGACAACTTATCAATGAGTTGTAAACGAGCTTCTCTATTTTTAAAGATTTTTTTATAATCCCACATTATAAATTCTCCTTATACCACTTTATTGCAAGTTTAATGCCGTCGGCGAAACTGTAATCGGGGTCGTAACCAAGTAAGCGTTTTGCTTTAGAAATATCAGCATTTGAGTGTTTGATATCACCCTTACGGTCGGGACCGAAGTTCGGCTCAATATCAACCTTTAAAGCCTCGGTTAAGCCGTAATAAATATCAATCAAATATTCTCTGCCGCCAAAAGCAATGTTGAAAGCCTCGCCTGCCGCCTCGCTGGGCGCTAAACAAGCCTTTAAGTTTGCTTCAATAACATTATCAATATAGGTAAAGTCTCGGCTTTGCTTACCATCGCCGTTAATGGTGGGTTGTTCGCCCTTTAAGAGCAACTTGATAAATTTCGGGATAACTGCGGCATAAGCACCGTCAGGTGTCTGTCTTCTTCCGAAAACATTGAAGTAACGCATACCGTAGGTATCAAGACCGTAGTGCATGGTATAAAGCTTTGCCCACTCCTCATCGCAACGCTTGGTTAAAGCGTAAGGAGAAAGCAAGTTGCCCTCAACACCCTCGGTTTTGGGGAGTTTTGGCTCATCGCCGTAAACAGAAGAGGAGGAGGCGTAAACAAACTTCTTAACACCCTGCTGGCGTGCAGCCTCTAACATATTAAGAGTGCCTTCAATATTGTTTTTGCAGTAGAAAATCGGCATTTCAAGACTTCTTGGAACACTGCCCCAAGCGGCTTGGTTAAGAACAAAGTCAACACCCTCGCAAGCCTTCATACAGGTATCCAAATCCTTGATATCGCCCTTTACAAACTCGTAGTTAGGGTTGTCTAAAAACATATCAACATTTTCCTGTTTGCCTGTTGAAAGGTCATCAAGGCAACGCACCTTGTAACCTAAATTCAAAATTGCTTCACAAAGGTTGGAGCCGATAAAACCTGCTCCGCCTGTTACTAAAAAGAGTGAATTTTTGGGGAATTTTAAATGTTTATAACTCATAATTAACCTCATTTAACCTTTCGGAATATTCGATTATATATATATTGAAAAAAAGTAGGGTGAGTATACAGTTGCGACGGCAAACTGGATGTCACGGTTTTCAAATTATTGTTTATAACATCATTAATCGCTTTAATTTCACATTTAACGCCCACCCCCGTTTGAATCAACGGATAGGTGACAAAATTATCGGATTTTGTAATCGCTATATTTTCTTGATATAAAATATTTCCTGTATCTATACCTTCATCAACCAAATGAACCGTAACACCCATGTTTTCCTGATCATTATTATACAAAGCCCAATAAGCACCATGGCAACCCCTGTATTTTGGAGTGATTCCTGCGTGCATATTTATAAAAACTGAATCAATAGAATTTAAAACTTCTGAGCTTATAATACGAGTTCCGTTAACAATAACTATCTGCGGAGAAATTTCTTGTAATGCTTTTATGCATTCCTTTGAGTTTACAGAATCAACGAACATTGTACTATCTTTCTCCAAATAATGAGGAGCGATATCAATATCATACTGTTCTATAATTTCCCACACTCTTTTTTTAGAGGTCTTTTTCAAAAAAGGAACTATAACTGCTGAAAAGGCCATCTGTCCTAAAACTTTAAATAATCCTAGTTTTTTTATTCTCCGTTTTAAGAAAACGGATTTTTTAACGCCTTCTTCGATTATTACTTTCTCAATATTATAATGTTTGCACAATTCGTTATACACAACCGCACTTGAAGTACCTCGACTACAAAGCATAACTATTTTCATGTGTATATCTCCTCCGCCAATTCTTTCATATTTCTACTTTCAAAGCCATATCGTTTATTTAATTTTACATAAAATTTAAAAATTTCTTCAAGTTGCTGTAGGTTTTTCTCGGTGTTTAGACCTATATTATGGGGATGCCACCAAAAATGAAAAACCTTTCCACGCTTAGCAGCATGCTTCATTTGTTGTTTTATGCACGATAGTTTTAAGCACTCTAAAATCCTCAAACGGTTATCATATTGACGGAAAAATCTACTTGCAGGTATATTAAATATTCCATCTTCATAACAATTTTCTATTTTATAACATTTTAATCCGCAAATATTTATATAAGAGTCTATTAAACGAATTGCTCTTGCCGCTAAAGTAGAGTTATTATACGCATAATGTTTGTAATTTCCACGTATGGTTTTAAACCCACATTTTTTTGCAACTTTTATGTATTCATTTAAAAATTGATTTCGTGGAAATATTAAGCTTTTTAAGGCGATATTTTTTTTGTCTTTTGCAATTTTTTGTGCACTTTCCAAATCACTTTGGAAGGTTTCAACATTTTGACCTTCTTCTTTGCAATAATAATGAGAATATGTGTGCGAACCAACCTCTTGATTTTTCGAATTTAGTATTTTATCTATCAAGCTAGATGCAAAGTGGAAACAATCTTCGTTTTCGTTTTCCCCAACAAACTTCAAATGATTTTCCGCCGAAAGCTTAACATTTGAATAATTCGGTTTTATTTTCGGAAAATATTCTCTCATTTCAGTAGCATTTTCAGCAAAAAGAAGCCCAACAACACCCCATGTTGCATGAATATCATATCTTTGAAATAAATCCAATAATTGAGGTATAGCATCCCTTGCGCCTATTATTCGTTTTGAAAAAGTATCCCGAGTTGCATGATCAAATACGCCCCAAAGCAATTCAAAATCTAAAGAAATAACAAAGCGACCTTTTTTGTTCATTTTACAGTCTCCAATAAATGTATCCCGCATTTTCATACTGTGTGCGGTCAAGAAGTCCCTTAATGTCGGCAAGAACTTTCTTGGAATTGTCTCCTGCCTTAAACATTTTGTCGAAATCAGCCTCGGTAAAGTTTTTAAACTCTTCGTGGGCTACGGCTAAAATTACAGCGTCACAGTCCTTAATGTCAGAAATGTCAACAAATTCCATACCGTAAAGGTGTTTTGCCTCTGCCTTGTCAGCGGTGGGGTCAGCAACTGCAGCGGTAATGCCGTATTCTTTAAGTTCGTTATAAATATCAATAATCTTTGTGTTTCTGGTGTCGGGGCAGTTTTCTTTAAAGGTGAAGCCCAAAATCGCAACCTTAGCGGTTTTAATAGCAACATCGGCTTTAATAAGGTTTTTAACAATGCTTTCGGCAACATATTTACCCATATCATCATTAATTCTTCTACCCGAAAGGATAACCTGACTGTGATAACCCAACTGCTCTGCCTTGTATGTAAGGTAATAAGGGTCAACACCGATACAGTGACCGCCAACAAGACCGGGGTAGAACTTAAGGAAGTTCCACTTTGTACCTGCAGCCTCTAAAACAGATTTTGTATCAATTCCCATTTTATTGAAAATAATGGAAAGTTCGTTCATAAAGGCAATGTTAATGTCTCTTTGGCTGTTTTCAATAACCTTTGCAGCCTCGGCAACCTTAATGCAGGATGCTCTGTGAACGCCTGCGTCAACAACAATTTCGTAAACCTTTGCGACCTCGTCAAGAGTCTCGGCGTCCATACCTGAAACAATTTTAACAATGGTTTCAAGGCGGTGCACCTTGTCGCCTGGGTTGATACGCTCAGGAGAATAGCCAACCTTAAAGTCAACGCCGCACTTAAGACCAGACTCTTTTTCCATAATGGGAACGCAAACATCCTCGGTAACACCGGGGTAAACGGTGGACTCGAAAACAACGATAGCGCCCTTTGTCAAGTTTCTGCCGACAATGCGACTTGCGCCCTCAACGGGGGTTAAGTCGGGGGTGTGGTCGTCGTTAACTGGGGTTGGAACAGCTACAATGTGGAATTTTGCATCTCTAAGACGGGTTTCGTCAGCAGTGAATTCAACAGTTGTGTTCTTTATAGCCTCGTCGCCAACCTCGTTAGTGGGGTCAATACCCGATTTGTAGGTGTTGATTTTAGCTTCGTTAAGGTCATAACCTATAACCTTAACGCCGCGTTTTGCAAACTCAATAGCGATAGGCATTCCAACATAACCTAAACCTACCAAAGAAATTTTTTCTTCACCGTTTATAATTTTTTCATACAAAGACATTGTTTTTTTCTCCTTTGTTTACAGTTTTATTAATATTTTCCAAATACATATCAATTACAATTTGTCTGTCAAACTCTTTTTCAATTTTTGCACGGGCATTTTCACCCATGATTTTTCGCTCGTTTTCTGACAATGATATGAATTTTTCTATACAATTAAAAAGCTTTTCGGCGTTTTTAACGGGGAAGGTGTATCCACTTTCGTTTTCGTCAATTATTTCCTTACAACCCGAAATATCTGATGCAATACACGCTCTTCCCGCCGAGGACGCTTCCATTAAAACGTTTGCCATTCCTTCGTGGTATGAGGGGTGTAGTATGCAGTGGCACTCGGAAATCAGGTCGTGCACCTGTGTTTGGGTTTTCTCACCGTGATATATAACGGGATATTCCTCACAAAGGTCGGCAATTTCCTTTTGGTACCTTTCTTCTTCGCACCAACCTACAACATTAAATTCTATATTGTCGCGTTTGCCTAATTTTTTAATAGCATAAAACAGTTCGTCAAAACCTTTGTCTTGCCTTAGCCTTGAAACAACTATGAATTTAATTTTGCCGTTTTCTTCAGGGTAAGGAACAAAGGTGTGTTTTTGGGTGTTAACGCCAGAGCCCGGCAACAAAACCGACGCCTTGCCCGTAATTTTGTTTTGGTTTAAGAGCTTCATATTTTCCTCGTTTTGGAAAAATATTACCTCACTGCTTTTCATAGCGTATCTCATAAGGAAAAACATCACGCTTTGTTTTAGTCCTTTAGACTGCATTGTGCTGCCAAGTCCTGTTATGTTGTTTAAAACCGAAACCTTACATTTTCTACAGGCTATTGAGCCGTAGATATTCGGTTTTACAGTGTAGGTCAAAACTACATCGGGTTTTACGCTTTTGATGAGTGCTTTGTATTCTTTTATAAGTTTAAGTTCTTTTAGAGGATTTGTGCCGTGGCGGGTAAGATTATTTTCTATAACGCTGCAACCCAAATCTCTAAAGGCTTGGTTTTTTTCGTCCTTTGGCAAACTTAAAATAACTTCGTATTTTTCCTTGATGAATCTTTCTAAAAGCTCCATTCGAAAATTAAAGAGAGTTTTAAAATCGTTTGCCAGAATTAAAATTCTCATTTAAATTTTCTCCAAAATTTTATTTGCAATTCCTTTAGCGTCAATGCCAAATTGGCTTCTCAAATATTTTTGCGAGCCAACCTTTGAAGAATATGTATCCTCAAGACCAATTTTCAAAAGCTTTGCGTTCTGGGGATTTTCTGCCATAACCTCGGCAACGGCACTTCCGAATCCGCCTACAACATTGTGCTCTTCAACGGTTGTTATCAAGTCAAACTTTTCAGCAGAGTCCAAAATCACCTTGCGGTCAATGGGCTTTACTGTGGGGAAGGTGTAAACCTCGGGGTTGATTCCCTTTTCTTTTAAAAGTTCAACCGCCTCGTCAACTTCCTCAAAAATTGCGCCAGTTGAGAAAATTGCAACCTTGGCACCGTCTTTAACCTTGATGGCTTTTCCAATTTGGAAATTTTCTATTTTTTCGTGAATGCGCTTTTCACCGCCGCGGCCAAGACGAAGATAACAAGTGCCGTTATATTCAGCAATAGCCTTTGTTGCGGCTTCAGCTTCGGTTAAATCACCGGGGGCTAAAACCACCATATCGGGGAGTGCGCGCATAATCGCGATATCCTCGGTGGCGTCGTGGCTCATACCAAGAGAGCCGTAAACAAATCCGCCGCCAACACAAACGATTTTTACATTTGCATTGTGATAACAACAGTCATTTCTTATCTGCTCAACACAACGAAGTGTTGGGAAGTTGCCGATAGAGTATGTAAATACGCTTTTGCCCTCAAGCGCCATACCTGCGGCGAGAGCGGTCATATTCTGCTCGGCAATGCCGGCGTTTGTAAACTGATTTGGAACAGCTTCCCAGTAAGGCTTCAAAACGCCAAAACCAAGGTCGCCTGTTACAAGCTCAATATTTTTGTTTTCCTTGGCTAATTCAACAAGGGTTCTAACAAATGTATCTCTCATTTTATTTGCCCTCCTTCGCTTTCTCAACATCGCTCAAGGTGTTTACACGCCTTGGACTCTGTAAAAAGTCGGGTTTCCAGGTTTCGGTCATGGTGTGGTCACTGCCGTCAAGTTCGGTGTTAAGATTTGGGTTTTCAATTCCGTTAGGTGTATAAACATCCTCAACACCCTCGGGTTTAACCTTGTGTAACTCGGTTACAGCGGTGTCGTACTCCCAACCTTCGTGGGGGAAGCGGTAGTGCCATAAAATATCCGACTCCATAAAGGAAATGCCTTTACCCTTTGTGGTATTCGCAACAATAACGGTGGGCTTGTCCTTTTCAGTTTTTGCGCTTTCAAAGGCTTTTTTTAATTCTTCGTGATTATTGCCATCAATCTCAATGGTGTTCCAGCCAAACGCTTTCCATTTTGAAGCAAAGTTTTCAATTTCAAGGGTGTTTTCGTTATAGTCAAGACTCTGCATACGGTTGTGGTCTACAACGGCGATTAAATTATTCAGTCTGAAATGGTTTGCAAACAAAGCAGCCTCCCAAACCGAGCCTTCGTTACACTCACCGTCGCCTAAAACAACAAATACACGGTTTTCTTTGCCATCCTTTTTAAGTGCATAAGCCATACCTGTTCCAACCGAAAGGCCGTGACCCAAAGAGCCGGTTGACAAATCAACACCGGGCAAATGGTGGGAAACGTGACCTGAAAGGCGGCTGCCGTTCTGGTAGTGGCTCTTTAATTCTTCAACAGGGAAAAAACCGCTTTCTGCCAATGCGGCATAAACGCTCGCACCTGCGTGACCCTTGCTTAGAATAAAGCGGTCCCTATTGGGTGATTTCGGGTTTTTGGGGTCGATTTTTAAAACATCGGCATAAAGCACTGCCATAATATCGGCAACCGACAAAATCGCGCCAATATGACTTCCGCCTGAAAGGTGGGTCATTTCAATACCGTGTCTTCTAATTTTCCAAGCAAGTTGTTGACTGTTCAATTAAAACACCTCATCGTTATAAAGAAATTTGGTTCAAAAGTTTAAGTTCTTCTTGACTTAACGACCAGTCCAAAGCATCAAGGTTTGAAAGCATCTGCTTTTCGCTTTTAACACCTGCAATTACAACTGAATCTTTCAGGTTGTCAAGAATAAATCTGATTGCGGTTGCGGGAACGGTTTTGCCGTGTGCTGCCGCAATTTTTTTAAGTTCTTCTACTATTTCTAAATTCTTTTTTAGTTTCTCGCCGTGGAAATTAACATAAATTTCACGGCTTCTTCTGTCGTTTGAGTCAAACTTGGTGTTAATGTCATATTTTCCTGTTAAAATTCCTTGTCCCAAGCTTCCCCAAGTAAGAGGCGTGGCGTTTAACTTGTCTGACACAAACTGCATATCTTCCTCAAACTTGCGACAAGCAAGTGAATACTCGTTTTGGAAGTTAACGAAAAGATTTTTGTAAGGCAAAAGCTCGTCCATTTTCTCTTTTTGAATATTGCTTAAACCGAAATAACGAACCTTACCCTCTTTTTGCAGAGCTTTAAGACCGTCCACAACCTCTTCAATAGGGGTATTGTCACGGTAGTGAATTACATAAATATCAACATAATCGGTGTTAAGGCGGGAAAGACTTTTTTCCAACGCCTCACGCATATATTCGGGGGAGTTATCGTAAACGGTTTTACCGTCAAGTATTCTTACTCCAAATTTAGACTGAATAACAACGTCTTTTCTGCGGTTGCCAAGTCCTTTGGCTAAGGTCATTTCGGACTGACCTAAACCGTAGGTGTCGGCAGTGTCAAAATAATTCACACCGTTTGCAATGGCGGTGTCAATAGCGGTGAGAAAATTTTGTTCGTTGGTTTCTCCCCAACCGTATCCACCCATAGGGCAACCACCCATACAAAGACGGGAGACCTTTAAATCGGAATTTTTTAAGGTTATGTATTCCATTATTTTTTACCTCT
>JAZSDI010000007.1:0-3830 GCA_045531045.1 Acutalibacteraceae bacterium
TTTTTTAATTGTTTCATCAGTAAAATCAAAATAACAAGCTTCCCAAAGGTTGAGCAATACAGGGCGTGTTTTATCCCTATACACTCCCCTGCAAACTCTGTTTTTAATAAGGGCGTGGAAGTTTTGTGAAAGTGTATTTAATCCGCTATCACTAAACGAAATCACCATTTCGGGGGTGGAAAAACTTTCGCCTATTTCAAGATTCCAACGGAAGTTATCAGGAGAAATTCCTGCAGACAAATTAACAATATTGTATTTGGTCAAGTTTGCACTGATTTTATGATTGCCCGAATACGCAAGGGCAACGCCAATAGCATCACCGCTATGCTCATTAGCATCGTGCTCTGCTAAAATCATAAAGGGATTTGCATAGTGAGAACTTGAACCGCAGTTTGACTCAACCACAGCACCTGTGTGCAAAAGTGGTGCTCTTTCAATTTGTCTTTCCCTTGCCCAGGTGCCAAAATTAGAGATAACATCATAATTTTTGTTATCAAAAGCGATATTTCCGCTAAAGGCTCTTAAAAGGGTTATCCTGTCTTTACCGCTGTTAGTAATTTTAACCCATCTTGTTATAACATCATAATCATAGAAAACAGCATAGAAAAGACTTGCTTCTACACCGCTTACGATATCCTTTGTTTTGATTTCAAGAGTTTTTACATTATCCCCTGCTTCGACATAGGATGCAGGAAGATTTTCGATTTGAGGTTTACCGTTATGTATGCAATAATCTACCACACGCAAGTCTGCAAAGTTTGTTCCATCTGCGTTTAAAACTTCAATAGAAGGATTAACAATTCCGCCCTCACCAAACGCAGGATATTCAAGTAAAGCATTGTCAAGTGTAGGTACATTCTCACTGATTTTAGACTGAATATCGCCATTGTATGAATTGCGCTTACACATATAACTATGGTCAATATCAGGTAATTTTCTACCGTAATAGGTATGACAAATCAAACCGTTTTCATTATGCATTACATAACTTGTATTTTTTGTGTTAAGTTGAAACTGATTCCCTTTAACGATACAAATATCCATGAAAACCTCTTCTGTTTTTCTTTTTTTGAAAAAAGTATTTTAATATATTTTTATCTATTATATTACAAAAACTACATATAAGTCAATATACCAAAACAATTAATTTTAATATAAATTACAATTCTATTTACCATTTTTTATCAAAATTCAGTTAAGCTTAAAAAAACAACCGCAATCCTAAGATTACGGTTGTCCTTGGCGGAGACGGAGGGATTCGAACCCTCGTCCCTCAAGGGGCATCATGATTTCGAGTCATGTCCGTTATGACCACTTCGATACGTCTCCATATATTTTAAGGCAAAGCCTCTTAAAACTAATAAATACTGTGAGGAACATCATAACGGACAGTCCGTTATGTCCTGTTGCGGTACCCAAAACTTTTTAACTGCCGTTAAAAGTTTTGACCGCAGCCACTCCTTTTGCCTCGCTTCATCTGCCACCGGCAACGCTCGGCAACGTCCCCACTTCGATACGTCTCCGTATATTTAAAAGGCATATACAACCTTTCAAAGACAAAGACTGCCGAATACGACAGTCAACTACTTTATTATATTCGATTTCTGCCGTAAAGTCAAGATGTGAAGAAAATATTTGTAACATCTCACAAAATTATACAATTTCGCCAAAAGTTATCAACTTTCTATTGACAAACTGTTTATTTTGCATTATAATAAAGCTAGAACAAGAGAGGAGGAGTAATAAGAAATTATGAAGAATGAAACTCCACCCGTTCATTTAAACTACTAAAAAAGAAAGAGTTGAGTCCAATGAAGTAATTAAACCGCACCAAGAAATAACAGGAAAGTGAGTCCGATGAACAGATAAAACAGTTATAGCATTCTTGGTACCGAAAGGGAATTATATATACGACCTTAAGTGGTGATTACTATGAAAGTAAGAATCTATCAAACAAAATAAATTGTTATAGGTGATACCAATGTACTTATCAACTTAATACTCGGTAAAAGCAAATCTAAGTGTTTAAAATAAACTTTGTAAAGAAAAAGTTTTGAAAATCAATCTACCGCTTTGACGGATTAAAAGCTAACAAAAACCGAGTAAAAAATGAAAAGGAAAACTTAATATGGATGAAATAATATAAAACGGTTGTAATTCGCAAAAAAGAATTACAACCGTTGTTTTTTTGCAAAGTAAAAGCCTTGGGTTTGCCCAAGGCTTTTTTCTATCCCAATAAAATTTCAAAGGTTTCTTTGATATACTCAACCGTAGATACGTCTTTACTTTCAGGTGAAATAAAGAGTGCATAACACAAAATGCCTATAACCAAAAGTAAAAGACAAGCTAAAATGATAATAGGAATATTAATATTTAAGGTCGATTTGCCTTTTCTTTGAAAATTGTATTTGTTCTTTTCCTTTGTTTCTCTTTGAGGTTCTACAATTTCCTCTAATTCGATAGGCTTATCGTCATCATCTGATTCAACCGCAAATACCGGTTCTTCATCTTTAATGAGTTGATTAATAAAGCTATAGTCAAATTCCTTTGGCAATTCTGCTTCTACCGGTTCTTCTATTTCAACTGTTTCTTCAATAGGTTCTTCAGTTGGTACATCAACCTCTTCTAAAACCAATTCTTCCTCGATTAACTCATCTTCAAGAATTTCTTCTTCAACATCTTCAATAAGCTCATTAACTTCTGCCTCAACTATAGGGGCAGTTGTCCCCTCTTTGTTTTCTATAAGTTCGTCAGCGCAAACCTCTTTAACATAAGGATGAATCAAAGTTTGCATTATATTTTTTCTTATATCCTTATTTTCAGAAAGTAAAATTAAAGTTTGAGGACCCTGTTCGATAATGCAACCACCAAAAATTCCGTCAGCGCTAACAAGAGGAATTGAGTCCTTTAGAATTTCGATTTCTGCATCACTGTTAATTGAATATTGCTTATTGTCCACCATTTCTAAAGGACGGTTAACAGCCTGAGCGCAGGTTTTAATTAAACCTTCCTCGCCGAAAAGAGCACCTGTAATCATTATAATACGGCTTCTGGAAACAGCTCTTACAAGATGATTTACAAGCGTTTTCCTATCGGGTGCTTTATCAGTCAAAAGTCTCATACGGCAACAACCCGAAAGATTAAACTCCATTTCGAAATCGGTGGCTGTATTAAAATATATAATATCAACCTTGATATTTTGAAACATTTTATTGGTCCTCCGTGTAATTATTCTGTAATTTTAAAATTCTCAGGATATATATTCAATATTCCTTTTTTTATACCATTTTTTAGGAAATTTGGGGGTTTGGTTAAGAGAATACTTATCTGTATCGGTTGATTTTTCCCCATCTCTTAACTGTCTTGCCATTACAACTAATCTGGCACCCTCAAAATCATCGCAGGAAGTTATAAGGGTTAAATACTCATCTTCCTCACTTAAATCAATTTTAGATTCAACAAAATTTCTTTGTTTTACTTCTTTGATCCATTTGTCAAAAGTCTTTTTGCCCGAAAAATTATTCTGACACACATTAAAGTCTTTTTCTTCCTTTGCGTTTGAACTTATAATAAATACCGCAAACACCTTATAATCATATCTTTTTTGAGTTCTTGTTAAAGAAATTATTGGATTTTCCCTTAAAAAGTTTATTCTGCGGTATGAATGTAATGTTGAAAACAGTGAACCGTCTTCCTTTGTGTTACCGTAAATCACAATATTTCTATCGGAAAAATCTGAGTGGCAATCCAAAAACAAAGCGCCGTAATCACTATTCTCTTTTAAAGCATTGTGATTAAGATAAAATTCATTATCATCGGTTTGATATACA
>JAZSDI010000081.1:0-12198 GCA_045531045.1 Acutalibacteraceae bacterium
GTTAATAAAGGTGGATTTTCCAACATTAGGAATACCAACCACCATAACTCTCAAAGGTTTTCCAACCATACCCTTAGACTGATAGTACTCAAGTCTTTGGGCTAAAGTTGTTTTCACAGTGGTTTTAAATTTATCTATGCCTTTTCCGTTTTTACAGTCCAAAGGAATAGCCGCAATATTCTGAGATTTATAAAAATTTATCCACTCTTCAGTGACATTTTTATCCGCCATATCGCATTTGTTAAGTAAAATTATATGCGGTTTTCCCTTTATAAGCTCGGCAATTTCAGGATTTCTTGAACTTATGGGAATTCGAGCGTCAACCACCTCAGCCACCGCATCAATCAGTGGCAAAATCTCCCCTATTTTGCGGCGGGTTTTGGCCATATGGCCTGGAAACCATTGAATACTTTGTGTATTATCTGCCATATCAGTCCAAAGCTCCTATTTTATTTAAAGGGAAGAGGCGGAAAATAGCTCTGCCCAACACATATCTTTCATCAACAAGTCCATTGTCACCGATTACGGAAAAACGGCTATCCAACGACTCGGAACGGTTATCACCCAAAACGAAAATATAACCCTCGGGCACATACAAAGGAAACTCCACATCTCCGTTATTGATTGTCGGAGAGCTTATATAATCGTCCTTGAGTGCTTTACCGTCAACATAAACCTTACCGCCGTCTTTAAAATCGATATTCACCGTTTGTCCACCGACAGCGATAACACGCTTTATTATAGGCTCGTTCCCTAAAGTTTGATTTTCAATAGAGTTTGCTGCATTTCTTGAAATTACAACAATGTCTCCGTTTTTGGGCTTATAATTAAAATTAGTAATTACTACTCTGTCATTATGATGAAGGGTGTTATTCATAGAGTCACCATCAATAGTGGCAATTCTGAAAATGAAACAAAAAATAATAACAACAGCAATTATGGCGGTGCTTAAAACCTCTATCCACTCAACCCATTCTCTGCCCTTTACGGATTCTTCCTTAATTTCTTCATCAGGCAAAGATTCTGCAAAATTTTGATTAATTTCAAAACCGTTGTTATATAAATTTTCTCTTTTCAAATAACTCACCTCTTATACTCAAAACAATTTACTTTAAAAAACAAAGGAGGGTAAGGTTTGACACCGTAACCCTCCTCGATTTTAAAAATTAGATTAATTCCTTAACCTTTGCAGCCTTACCAACTCTATCACGGAGATAGTAAAGTTTAGCTCTGCGAACACGACCCTTACGAACAAGCTCTACCTTTGCAACAGAGGGAGAGTGAACGGGGAATACACGCTCAACACCGCAACCGTAAGCTACACGGCGAACGGTAAAGGTTTCAGCAATACCGCTGTTATTCTTAGCAATAACGGTACCTTCGAAAATCTGAATTCTTTCTTTTTCGCCTTCCTTGATTCTTACGTGCACCTTAACTGTGCTACCGATAAGGATTTCAGGAGCGTCAGTCTTCAACTGACTCTGAGCGATTTCTTTAATGATATCCATTAGTTTTCCTCCTTAATTATTTTCAGATGTTCATAAGAAAATCTTAGAGGACCACCCGTTTCAATGTCGATTTTTTTCGGCATGAACCCGCTTGATAAGGACTCAAGCGACTTAAATGCTCAAATAGTATAACATATACCATTATAAAATGCAAGGCTTTTTTGATTTCGTGTTTAAAAGCCTATTTTCTTACTCAACCCCCGTGCCGACAAGCAGCACAGGGGTGTTTAGTACACACATTATCAGCCTGAAACATTGCCTTGCTGTGCCAATGTGAGGACTAAATTAATATTAAGTCTATTACTTAAATTAACTCGATAATTGCCATCTCAGCAGCATCGCCACGACGGGGACCGATTTTGGTGATACGGCAGTAACCGCCGTTCTTATCGGCATACTTAGGAGCGATTTCGTTGTAAAGCTTTGCTACAACATCTTCCTTAGTAATGAACGCCCATGCCTGACGTTTGCTTGCTAAAGTATTGGTCTTAGCGAGTGTAATATACTTTTCTGCCATTGCTCTTACCTCTTTAGCACGGGTAACAGTGGTCTCAATCTTACCGTTTTCAAGTAAGAAGGTAACCATTGCTCTAAGCATTGCAGTTCTGTGTTCGCTGGTTCTTCCGAGTTTACGGGTACCTGGCATTTCTATTCACTCCTTAACTAGTGATTTAGCATAAATGCTTTATTATTCGTCTGACTTTTTGAGGGTAAATCCAAAGGAATCTAACTTTGCGATAACCTCTTCAAGAGACTTACGGCCTAAGTTTCTAACCTTCATCATATCGTCCTCAGACTTGTTGATAAGGTCTTCAACCGTATTAATACCTGCGCGCTTTAAGCAGTTAAAGCTACGAACAGATAAATCCAATTCGTCGATAGTTAAATCGAGAACCTTTTCTTTCTCGTTGTCGCTCTTCTCGGACAAGATGTTCTCGGTCTCACTGATACCAGCAGCCAAATCAAGGAACAACTCAAGATGCTCCATTAAGATTTTAGCAGACATAGAAATAGCTTCGTTAGCCTTAAGAGAACCGTCAGTCCAAACTTCCATTGTGAGTTTGCCCTTGTCGGTAACATTACCGATACGGGTATTGTCAACAAAGAAGTTAGCCTTTAAAACAGGTGAATAAATAGAGTCAACGGGAATAACACCGATTACATTAACCTGTTGTTTATTCTGCTCGGCCGAAACATATCCTCTGCCCTTTTCAAGTGTAAGCTCCATATTAAGAGAAGCACCTGCATCAAGAGTAGCAATATGCAAATCGGGATTAAGAATTTCAACTTCGGAATCGGCTTTGATAGAAGCAGCGGTAACCACGCAGGGACCTTCAGCTTCAATGTAAACTTTTTTCGCCGTATCAGCATGAAGTTTTGCAATTATACCCTTAACGTTAAGAATGATTTCAGTTACATCTTCTTTAACACCGGGGATTGTAGAAAACTCATGCACTACACCGTCAATTTTAACAGATGTTACAGCCGCACCTGGAAGGATGGAGAGCAAAACTCTTCTCAAACTGTTGCCGAGGGTTGTAGCATAACCACGCTCTAAGGGCTCCATTACGAATTTACCGTAGGTGCCGTCAGCGGTTAATGTGACAGTATCAATTCTGGGCTTTTCAATCTCTATCATTTAAAAGCTCCGTTTCTCCGTATACGAATTTTGAATTTTATATGCCCTATACGGTGGGCTCTAAGATAAATATTATTACTTAGAATAAAGCTCGACAATGAGTTGGTCTTCAACAGGAGCATCAATCTGGTCTCTGTTGGGGAGAGCAACAACCTTAGCGGTTAAAGCGGTCTTGTCAACGTCAATCCACTCGGGAGTAGGACGAGCGCTGTTAGCCTCTAAAACAGCCTTAATCTTGTCAAGTGAGCGAGCTTTTTCGCAAATAGACACAACGTCGCCAGCCTTTAAAAGGTAAGAAGCGATATCAACACGCTTACCGTTAACTTCAAAGTGACCGTGACCTACAAGCTGTCTTGCTTCTGCACGAGAAGAAGCAAAGCCTACTCTGTAAACCACATTATCAAGACGGCTTTCGAGAATCTTTAAAAGGTTGTCACCGGTAATTCCGGGCTTTCTCTCAGCAATCTCAAAATAATGATGGAACTGATTTTCCTGAACGCCGTAAAAGCGTCTTGCGGTCTGCTTAGCACGAAGCTGCAAACCGTATTCGGATGACTTCTTTCTACCTTGTCCGTGTTGACCGGGAGCGTAAGCTCTGATACCAACAGAACATTTTTCAGAGTAGCATCTTTCACCCTTTAAGAATAATTTCTTACCCTCACGGCGGCAAAGTCTGCATACTGCACCGGTATATCTTGCCATCTTTTGCACCTCCAAATTTTTAATGCAAATTAAATTTGTTTAAACTGTAATAATGATTATACACGTCTTCTCTTAGGAGGACGGCAACCATTGTGAGGAATAGGGGTTACGTCTTTAATCATGCTAACCTCTAAACCAGCAGTCTGCAATGCGCGGATTGCAGCTTCACGTCCAGCTCCGGGACCCTTAACAAATACTTCAACGGTTTTAAGGCCGTGCTCCATAGCAGCTTTAGCAGCTGTCTCAGCAGCAGACTGTGCTGCGAAAGGAGTAGACTTTCTTGAACCTCTGAAACCGAGCTCACCGGCAGAAGCCCATGAAAGAGCGTTACCCTGAGTATCGGTAATTGTTACGATAGTATTGTTGAAGGTAGACTGAATATGAGCAGAACCACGTTCAATGTTCTTTTTCTCACGACGACGGCGTGTACCGGCCGTTTTCTTAGCAGTAGCCATTTTATCTTCCTCCTACTTACTTTTTCTTGTTTGCTATAGTCTTCTTGGGACCCTTGCGAGTACGAGCGTTAGTCTTAGAACGCTGACCTCTTACGGGCAAACCTTTACGGTGACGAAGGCCTCTATAGCTGCCGATTTCAATAAGTCTTTTAATGTCAAATGCGATTGTACGGCGACGGTCACCCTCAACCTGAAGGTTGTGGTCGATATATTCACGCAATTTTGAAATATCATCCTCGGTTAAATCCTTAACTCTTGTATCAGGATTGATATCTAAATCGGCAAGGATTTTTTTAGATGTAGTAAGACCGATTCCGAAAATATAAGTGAGACCGATTTCTACTCGTTTCTCGTTCGGAAGGTCAACACCAGCAATACGTGCCATTAATCAAAGCACCTCCATTTTTTCTTTACGGCGGATTTCCGCCATTTGCGACCTACAAATTAACCCTGACGTTGTTTGTGCTTGGGGTTCTCACAGATAACCATGATTCTGCCCTTACGCTTGATTATTTTGCACTTTTCGCAAATCTTTTTAACAGAAGGTCTGACTTTCATTCGATTTTGCCTCCTTAATTTTTACAGTGTGATTAAATCACATTATTTGGAACGCCAAGTAATGCGTCCCTTGGTTAAGTCATAGGGAGACATTTCAACCGTAACCTTGTCTCCGGGGAGAATTCGTATATAGTTCATACGAAGTTTTCCCGAAATGTGGGCTAAGATTTTGTGTCCTCCCGGTATTTCTACCTGAAACATTGCGTTAGGCATAGCCTCAACAACGACGCCTTCAAGTTCTATCATATCTGCTTTAGACATTTAGTTTCTCTCCTTTTCATAGGTACTCTCAAAAATCCTTAAGGATTTCCGTAATTGTTTGTTAGTATTAAAGCTTTCAGGTTGTAAAACAGTCTTTGTAAAGGATAAATGTTTCACATTCTTTTTCTTGGGACGTTCTAAGGGACGCTCCTTACCGTCACATACGCAAACGGCGTTTTGCATCTCCTCAACAACCACTAAAAAGTAGCCTTTGTCCCGCCCTTTTTTTGAACACACAATTTGTCCTATCATATTAAACCTCACAAAGGGTCATAATCTTGGGACCGTCACTTGTGATGACTATTGTATGCTCAAAGTGAGCCGAAAGAGAACCGTCCTTTGTAAGCACTGTCCAACCGTCGGGTAAAATCTTGACATCCGAACCGCCGGAGTTAACCATAGGCTCGATAGCAAGTGTCATACCCGGCATTAGTCTTACTCCCCTGCCGGCAGGACCGAAATTCGGAACCTCCGGTGCTTCGTGAAGAGCGGTGCCAATTCCGTGACCCACGAATTTGCGGACCACTGATAATCCGTTTGCTTCAACAAAGCTTTGCACTGCATTGGAAATATCACCTATTCTGCCGCCTGACACTGCAGCCGCAATTCCCTTATAAAGAGACTGCTCTGTAATGTCCATCAGCCGCTTTGCCTCCAGAGATACATCTCCACACGCAAAAGTGGCGGCATTATCACCGTGATACCCCTCAAACTCAGCGCCAAGGTCGATACTGACTATATCCCCTTGCTTTAATTTTCTATTACGGGAGGGAATACCGTGAATTACCTCGTTGTTTATAGATATACAGGCGGTGGCAGGATAGCCGTGATAATTTTTGAAGTTGGGTTTTGCACCCTGACTTAAAATGTAATCTTCGGCTAATTTATCCAGCTCGGCCGTGGTAATACCAGGCTCTACCGCCTTGCCTGCTAATTGTAATGCTCCTGCTGATATTCTGCAAGCTTCTTTCATAATTTTAAGCTCACGAGCAGTTTTAAGCACTATCATATCCTACTGCTCCAATGCTGCGAGAACGAGGCGGGTTGTATCCTTAACCTCATCCTGACCCTCAACACATACGAGTTTACCGCAGGATTTATAATATTCCTTTAAAGGCTCGGTTTGCTCGTGATAAATCTCAAGTCTGTTCAAAACAGTCTCGGGTTCATCATCCTTACGGATAACCAAGTTGCCATCGCAGAAATTACATTTACCCTCAACATTGGGCTTTTTGAATTCTGTGTGGTAGCTTGCGCCGCACTTCTCACAAACTCGTCTGCCGGACATACGCTTAACAATTTCCTCATCCTTAACTTCAATAGAAAGAGCAAGGTCAATGTCAAAGCCCATAGTGTCAAGTGCTTCGGCTTGGGGAATTGTGCGGGGGAAACCGTCAAGAATGTAACCGTTTGCACAGTCACTCTCTGCCAAACGCTCCTTGATGATGCCGATAACAACTTCGTCAGGAACCAAGGCGCCGGCTTCAATAAAGCTTTTAGCCTTTAAACCCATTTCAGTACCGTTTTTTAAAGCAGCACGGATAATGTTGCCGGTTGAAATGGTGGGGATGTTATACTTTTCAGAGATAACCTCTGCTTGGGTGCCTTTACCGGCACCTGGAGCTCCCAAAAGAATTAATTTCATAGATTTACTCCTTTTAATTAATCAAGAAAGCCCTTATAATGACGCATCATCATCTGGGATTCAAGATTACGAACAGTGTCTAAAGCAACGCCTACCATAATGAGTACCGAAGTACCGCCCAAGGAAATGTTGATTTGACCTACATTTCCGATAACGATAGGAAGAATTGCAATAACGCTCAAGAATAATGCACCCATTAAGGTGATTCTTGACAAAATCTTGGAAATGAAATCTGAAGTGGGCTTGCCGGGACGAATACCGGGGATTGCACCGCCGTTTTTACGCAAATTATTAGTCATTTCAACAGGATTGAACTGGATGGTTGCATAGAAGTAAGCAAATCCGATAATCATTGCGAAATAAACTACTGCGTAGAAAATTCCCTGAACACTGAAAAGCTGTAAAACCTTACCAAAGGATGTTGCCTGTTGGTCAGCGTTCATAAAGCCCAAAATCATTGTGGGAAGCATCAAAATTGAAGAAGCAAAGATGATGGGCATAACACCTGACATATTAACCTTAATCGGAATATGTGTGTTTTGACCGCCATACATCTTATTGCCAACTACACGCTTTGCATACTGAACAGGAATTCTGCGCTCTGCTTCGGTCATCCAAACAACGAAGCCGATAATTGCTAAGAAAGCAACCAAAATTCCGATAACAGCAAACTTCTGGTCATAATCTTTCCAATATGTCCACAAAGCACCTGCTGCCTGAGGACCACGGGAAAGAATACCTGCGAAGAGGAGTATTGAGATACCGTTGCCGATACCCTTTGAGTCAACCTGTTCGCCAAGCCACATTACTAAGGCTGAACCTGCGGTAAATGCCAAAACGATAACAAAACCTGCAAAAATTACAGCTGCTGTACCGCTTACGGTCAAGAAACCGCTTCTCTTCAAGTAAATATAGTAAGCTATACCTTGAATAATTGCCAAAATAACGGTTGCATAACGTGTGATTTGTGCTAATTTCTTCTGACCCTCTTCACCCTCTTTAGAGAGTCTCTCCAATGCGGGGATAGCCACGCAGAGAAGCTGAATAATAATTGAAGAGTTAATGTACGGGGTTACCGACATTGCGAAGATGGCGCCATATTCAAGACCGCCACCGGTCAGAATTGAAAGGTAGCTGAAAAATTCATTTACGCCTTCACCTGCCATAGATGCACGTAAAGCAGCTACGTTAATATAAGGAACGGGGATTACCGAACCGATACGGAAAATGAGAAGAATTAAGATTGTGAATAAAATCTTATTTCTGAGCTCTTTAATTCTCCAAGCGTTCTTTAATGTTTCTAACATTAAATCACCTCGGTCTTTCCGCCGGCAGCAGCAATTTTCTCAGCTGCAGAAGCAGAGAAAGCGTTAAGTTTAACTTCTAACTTCTTAGTAAGCTTTCCGTTGCCTAAAACCTTTACAGGAAGGTTAGCCTTCTTAATGATTCCTTTAGCCTTTAAAGCTTCAGCGTCGATAACAGTACCGTCCTCGAACACTTCTAAAGCGGAAACGTTAATAGCTACCCAATCCTGAGCAAATATATTATTGAAGCCACGCTTAGGAACACGTCTTTGTAAAGGCATCTGTCCGCCTTCAAAACCTGCTCTGAAACCGCGACCTGCACGGGCTTTTTGACCCTTGTGACCCTTACCGGCTGTTTTGCCGTTACCTGAGCCATGGCCTCTGCCTATGCGCTTAGACTCCTTTGTGGAGCCGATAGCCGGAGCTAATTCATGCATTTTCATTGTTCGCACCTCCTTGCTTAATACACGGTCTAACCGTAATTCCACCTAGAATTAAGCCTTAATTTCGCTGAATTCTACTAAGTGGATAATCTTGTTAATTTTGCCTCTGGTCTGAGCGTTATCGGGATGACATCTCTCATCGCCGATTTTGTGAAGACCCAAAGCCTCAGCGGTTGCGATTTGGTCCTTTTTGGAACCGATTGTGCTCTTAACAAGCTTTACCTTAAGGCAAGCAGTCTTTTTTGTAGCCATTTCACTGCTCCTCCTTAACCTACGATTTCCTTAGCAGTCTTACCACGGATAGCAGCAACCTCTTCAGCACTTCTGAGTGCCTTAAGACCTGCTATTGTAGCACGAACTACGTTGCAAGGATTGTTTGAACGTAAAGCCTTTGTACGAATATCGGAAATTCCGACAGTCTCAACAACGGCACGAACCGCACCACCGGCAATAACACCGGTACCGGGAGCAGCGGGCTTAAGTAAAACTCTGCCTGCGCCGAACTCACCAATGATTTCATGCGGGATGGTAGTACCCTTTAAGGATACCTTTATAAGATTTTTCTTAGCGTCCTCGATACCTTTACGGATAGCGTCCGGAACTTCGCCGGCTTTACCCATACCGTAACCTACGATACCGTTTCCGTCACCTACAACTACGAGAGCAGAGAATTTCATAATACGTCCGCCCTTTACGGTTTTAGAAACACGGTTAATGGCAACTACACGCTCTTTTAAATCTAATGTTGATGCGTCTATATTTGTAGCCAAAAGTATTCCTCCCTCTTAGAACTTAAGGCCGCCCTCACGGGCACCTTCAGCTAATTCTTTGACACGGCCGTGATAAATGTATCCGCCACGGTCAAAAACAACCTCGGTGATGCCCTTAGCAGCAGCACGCTCTGCGATTAACTGTCCAACCTTACGAGCACCCTCGCTGTTACCGCCGTTTAACTCGAAATCCTTCTCGTTAGAAGCAGCAGCTGCGAGTGTTACACCGTTTACATCATCTATAAGCTGGGCTGTGATGTTCTTATTGGAGCGGAATACGTTAAGACGAGGACAAGCAGCTGTTCCGCTAATCTTAGCACGAACACGCATATGACGCTTAAGTCTTGCCTTATTGCTGTTAGTTTTGCTAACCATTTACATACACTCCTTTTATTTCTTAGAACCCTTAGCGGCCTTACCTTCTTTACGGCGGATATGCTCATCAGCATACTTAATGCCCTTGCCCTTATAAGGCTCGGGGGGACGCTTCTCGCGAACCTCTGCCGCAAATTGGCCAACCTTTTGCTTATCGGCACCGCTTATAATGATTTGGTTCGGGTTCGGTACCTCAATTGTAATACCATTGGTTTCTTCCATAATAACCTGATGAGAGTAACCAAGGTTCATTACAAGATTTTTTCCCTGCTTCTGTGCACGGTAACCGATACCGTTTACCTCTAAAGTCTTGGAGTAGCCGTTTGCTACACCCTCAACCATATTAGCGATAAGTGTACGGGTTAAACCGTGAAGTGCGCGGTGTTCTTTATTGTCAGAAGGACGTGTAACGATAATCTCGTTGCCCTCTAATGCGATAGCCATATCAGCATTGAAAGTATCTTTGAGTTCGCCCTTAGGTCCTTTAACGAAAACTTCGTTGCCGTTAACCTTAACCTCAACACCTGCGGGAATTGTGATAGGTTTTCTTCCTATTCTAGACATTCCTAACGCACCTCCTTACCAAACATAAGCAAGCACTTCGCCGCCAACGTTAGCTTTGCGTGCTTCTTTGTCTGTCATAATACCCTTAGAGGTGGAAAGGATTGCTATACCAAGGCCTTTCATAACCTTAGGCATATCCTCTACATTTGTGTAGATACGCAAGCCCGGCTTAGAAACTCTGCGGATGCCGGTGATAACCTGCGCTTTATTCTGGCCGTATTTCAATGTGATGTGAATTACGCCCTGCTTACCGTCTTCTTCAACGGTAAAGCTTGCGATGTAGCCTTCATCAAGTAAAATCTGAGCAATAGCTTTCTTTACCTTGGATGCAGGAACATCTACCGAATCGTGTTTTGCAGAGGATGCGTTACGAATTCTCGTAAGCATATCTGCTATAGTATCGGTAATTTGCATGCCGTCAACCTCCTTTTAGTTCTGCGCCTTACCAGCTAGCCTTCTTTACTCCGGGAATCTCGCCCTTGTAAGCGAGTTCTCTGAAGCATATACGGCAGATGCCGTACTTACGAAGATAAGCGTGGGGGCGGCCACAGATTTTACATCTGTTGTACTCTCTTGTAGAAAACTTAGCAGGACGGGCCTGTTTGATTTTCATAGCAGTTTTAGCCATAATTCTTTTCCTCCTACTTACTTCGCAAACGGAGCGCCTAAAAGTGTAAGCAACTCACGAGCTTCTTCGTCTGTATTGGCGGTGGTAACAAAGATAATATCCATACCACGAACCTTGTCAATCTTTTCGTATTCGATTTCGGGGAATATTAACTGCTCTTTAACGCCCATAGCATAGTTTCCTCTGCCGTCAAAAGCGTTGGGGTTAATACCTCTGAAGTCTCTTACTCTGGGGAGAGCTGCATTGAAAAGTCTCTCAACGAATTCATACATTCTCTCGCCTCTTAAAGTAACCTTTGCACCGATGGGCATACCTTCACGAAGCTTGAAGTTTGCAACAGACTTCTTAGCTTTGCAGGGTACTGCCTTCTGTCCGGTGATTTTTCCAAGGTCGGTGATGATAGCATCAATAACCTTAGAATTGTCCTTTGCCTCGCCGGCACCTACATTGATAACTACTTTATCGAGCTTGGGAATCTGCATAACGCTCTTGTAGCCGAATTTCTGCATCAATGCGGGAGCAATAGAAGCTTTATATTCATTAGCTAAATATGACATTGTCAGTTCCTCCTACTCTTAAAAAGTCTCTCCGCATTTCTTGCAAACACGGTCTTTTTTGCCATCTTCGTAGATTTTAGTGCCTACTCTGGTGGGCTTATTGCACTTAGGACATACTAATTGAACCTTACAAGCGTAAATTGCGCTCTCGGTCTCAATTATTCCGGAGGGGTCTCCGGCTTTGCGGGGTTTAACATGTTTCTTAACCTTGTTAAGACCCTCAACTATTACTTTACCCTCTTCGGGGCTAACCTCAAGAACCTTACCGGTCTTATTGCGGTCCTTCTTGTCTCCTGTGAGGAGTACTACGGTATCACCCGTCTTAATGTGAAGCTTATTCATTTGTCTTTACCTCCCATTAAAGTACTTCCGGAGCAAGAGAAAGAATCTTAGTATAATCTTTCTCACGAAGCTCACGGGCTACGGGTCCAAAAATACGGGTACCACGGGGGTTTTTGTCCTCACGGATGATAACAGCCGCATTTTCGTCAAATCTGATGTATGTGCCGTCATTACGACGAAGACCCTTAGCAGAACGAACTACTACAGCCTTAACAACATCGCCCTTCTTTACAGTACCGCCGGGAGCGGCCTTTTTAACAGAAGCCACGATAACGTCGCCAATGTTGGCATACCTCCTTCTGGAGCCTCCAAGAACACGGATGCACATAATTTCTTTAGCACCGGTATTGTCAGCAACCTTGAGGTAACTCTGTTGTTGTATCACAGTGTTTTCCTCCTTGTAGACTACTTAGCCTTTTCGATAATCTCAACCACACGCCAATTCTT
>JAZSDI010000022.1:0-8066 GCA_045531045.1 Acutalibacteraceae bacterium
TGGGTGCCGTGAACGGCATATTAATCCGCAACGGTGAGGTTTTGGAAACCACCCATAAGATTAAGGTTGCGGTTTTTGATAAAACAGGAACACTGACCGAGGGCAAACCCTCTATCACCGATATTATTGCAACGGACGAAAACCAACTTCTTTCTGCCGTGGCAACAGCAGAGCAAGGCAGTATCCACCCCATAGCCAAAGCAATAAACGAATATTGCCTTTCAAAGAATATAAAAACTTTAAATGCCGAATCCATTTCAACCGTTACAGGAAAAGGGATTTTGTGCAAACTCAGTAACAAAACCATACTTGCTGGAAACAAGGAATTTTTAGAAGAAAACGGCATTGCAGTAAATGAAGAAAGTGCAAATCTCTTAGCCTCACAAGGAAAATCGCTTGTATTTGTGGCTGAAAACGGCGAATATTTAGGTTTACTCGCTTTGGCAGATACCTTGAAGCCTACCTCAAAGGAAGCTATCGTAAAACTCAAATCAATGGGAATAAAGACAGCTTTGCTTTCGGGCGACAATAAGCTTTGCGCTGAGCATATCGGCTCTGAGTTAGAGGTTGATAGAATCTATTCAGAGGTTTTGCCCACCGAGAAAGCCGATATTATAGAAAAAATCCGCAAAGAAAACGGCAGTGTTTTAATGGTGGGTGACGGAATAAACGATGCCCCTGCCCTGACCGCCGCCGATGTAGGTTGCGCTATTGGAAAAGGCAGTGATATTGCTATCGAGTCTGCCGATATAGTGCTAATGAAAAGCGACCCAAAAGATGTCTGCAAAGCCATCAATTTGAGTCACTATACAATTAAAAACATTAAAGAAAATCTATTCTGGGCATTTTGCTACAACATAGGTTTAATACCCATAGCGGCGGGAGTTCTCTTCCCCTTTACAGGATTACTTCTCTCCCCCATGCTTGGCGGACTTGCCATGTCACTAAGCTCAGTTTGTGTGGTTTCAAATGCTCTTAGATTAAAGTTAAAGGAGAAAAAACTATGATACACAAAATTTCAGTCCCCGATATGCACTGCGAACACTGTGTTAAAAGAATTGACAATGCGCTAAAGGAAACGGGTATTAACTACACCATAGACCTTGAGAGCCAAACAGTTACGGTTGATGGCTGTGAAAAATGCCTTTCCACCGCATTAAATGAAATCTATGATTTAGGATTTACCCCCGAGGTAAAATAAAAAAACTCCCTTTCGGGAGTTTTTTTGTTGCAATATTATAAGTTTAAGCTTTTAATAAGTGTTGGCAGTGCCTTTTCGAATTTTACACCGTACCAATGGTCGGGGTCATCGGCGGTTTTCCTCATACACTCCAATGTGTAATCAGCGGCAATTTTAACCGACTCGAAAACAGTTTTCCCACTGACTATTGCACCCGTAAAAGCGGCTGTGTAAATATCGCCTGTTCCGTGGAAGCTTATTTTCAGTCGATCGTGCTCATAATAAGAATTTACATCGTTTTCTCTAATAGCAATACCAGTTTTGCCTTCACTATAACTAACACCTGTTATAACAACAGTTTTTGCACCCATCTTTTGAAGTTTAACCATAAGGTCATTTATATATGCCTCATCATAAGATTCTTTATACTCAGTATCGGTTAAAAATGCAGCCTCGGTGATGTTTGGAAGCAAAATATCGGCACCGTCGCAAAGTCTTTTCATTGCATTTACATACTCTGTGTCAAAGGCGGGATAAAGTTTGCCGTTATCAGCCATAGCGGGGTCGATTATTTTAACTGCGCCCACCGCAGAAGTGGTTGCCATAATGTTTTTAACATAATCAACCTGTTCCTTACTGCCCAAGTAGCCTGTGCAAAAAGCATCAAATTTAATATTTTCCTTGACCCAGTGCTCGTTTATAGCAGGCATATCATCAGCCAAATCACGCACTGTAAATCCACTGAAACCGCAAGTATGGGTAGATAAAACTGCAGATGGAAGTATGCAAGTTTCGTGACCGCAAGCAGACATTATCGGCAAAGCCACCGTCATAGAACACTGACCCACACAAGAAATATCCTGAATTGTTAAAATCTTTTTATAAGACATTTTTATCACCTTTAATATTGATTTTAATTTAAGTCAGTGGTATTATACTATATAAGTGTCCACTTTAAAATAACCAATTTTAACTTTTTTTGAAAGGACAGTTTGGTATGCTTTTAAATTTTGCCAATATTGATTTAACCGATAAAGGAAATCTTTATATTAAAATTTACGAAGAAATCAAGACCGCTATTTCCAAGGAAATCATCAAAATGGGCGAACGGTTGCCCTCTGTTAGGGAAGCCGCCGCTCAACTTGGTGTCAGCCGAACAACGGTTGAGAACGCATACACACGGCTTTGCATTGAAGGCTTTATAGAAAGCCGACCGCAAAGAGGATATTTTGTGACAGGAATTCCAAAAGCCGTTCAAAAACCAACAGCAATAAGCATAGCAAAAGCAGAAATTTTATATGACTTTTCAAGCCGCTCGGTTGATAGTGAAAATTCCGATACTGAGCTTTGGAAAAAACTTGTCCGCAGTGTGCTTTGGGATTCGGGAGAGCTTAATTCTTACGGTGACCCGCAAGGAGAATTGGGACTCAGAAACGCCCTTGCAGATTATTCATATAAGGCAAGAGGCGTTACCGCAAGTGCCGACAATATAGTTATCGGTGCGGGTGTAGGTCCCCTTTTAAATATATTATGCGGACTTTTGGGAAGAAATCTGACTGTTGGTTTTGAAAGAAATTTTAAAGAGGCTGAACAGCTTTTTGGTAGTTACGGCATAAAAACCTTTACACTCAAAACCGATAAAAACGGCGCTGTTGAAGAGTCGGTCAAGCAAAGTAATCCTGACATTTTATTCTTACTCCCCTCTTCGCTCTCTAAAATCAGTCCAACCTCATTATCTATAAGAAGAAATTTTTTAAGCAGTTGGGCAAAGGAAAATAACCGTCTTATAATTGAAGATGACTATAACGGAGAACTGCGTTACACCGCACGAAGCGTACCCGCATTTCAGCAAAAAGCCCCCGAAAACACTATATATATAGGTAGCTTCTCAAAACTTTTGCTTCCAAGTGTCCGCATAGCATATATGGTTTTACCCGATTTTTTAGCGCAGAAACTACACGAAGGCTCATATATATATAACCAAACTTGCGGTAAAATTGAACAATTGGCACTCCAGAAATACATTGTTTCGGGAGCATTAGAAAAGCATCTTAAACGCCTAAGGCGAGTATATTACAATAAAAGCCAACTTCTCATTAGTGAAATTAAATCTAATTTTGAGAATATTAAATCAATTACGCTTTTTGAGTCTTCGCTGACAGTAGAAATTAAGTTTTCCAAAAACATCAAAGAAAATTTCACAGATAAACTCAGTGAAAACGGGGTTAAAATTGCCAATTTAAAAGAACCTGATACAATAAGTCTTTGTTTTGGCGGAATACCTTTAGAAAAAATACCCGATGGAATTAAATGGATTAAAAAATTTTTATAAATCTTGTAGTTTTTTGTTGAAAATAATATTTTTTTGTAATATACTATAAATTGTAGATATACTTAGATTGTATACACTATATATTTATCTCGGAGGCTTTAAAAATGTTCAAAAAATTACTTAGTTTTACCCTTTGCTTACTTATGATTTTCTCATTTGCAGGATGCGGAGAAAAGAAGCAGGATTCAGATAATAAAACCGATAAAAAAGAACCTGTTGCCGAGCCCACTTCATATATAAATTCCCTGACCGGTGAGGCAACAGATAAAGAAATTGCTTTGCAACGCTCTGTTGCTGTTATGATAAACAACATTTCTGTTGCTCAACCCGTGCAAACAGGTCTTACCGATGCTGATATTGTCTATGAAACTGAGGTTGAGGGTGGCATCACCCGTCTTTTAGCGGTTTACAAAGACATAAAAAATGTTAAACAATTCGGCACTGTGCGTTCTGCACGCTATGTTTACGTTGATTTAGCCGCAGGTCATAATGCTGTTTATGTTCACCACGGTCAAGATGAAGAACACGCCGCTCCCCACTTTAATGTTGTAGACAGAGTGTCCCTCGGCGAAGGTAACGGTGGAAAAAGAATTTCTAACGGACTTTCCTCTGAACATACTTTATACGGATATGGCGACAAGCTTTGGGCAACTATTGAGAAAAATGTTAAGAACTCCACCCTCAATGAGCCTGAAAAAGCTTGGGCTAATTTTGAAAAGGAAGATAAATCCGTAAAATACGATAACACTGCCGAGAGTGTAACAGTTCCCTTCTCTGCTTCTTATAAAACAAATTTCAAGTATAACGCTGAAACCGGCAGATACACAAGATATTTTGGTTCCACCGAGCGCAAGGATTATAACACCAAAGAAAGTGTCACTGTGAAAAATGTTTTTGTTTTAAACACAACCATTCAAGATTACAGCCCCTGTGGTCAAACCACTGCTGGAAAATCTGCCCACAGAAACATCGCTCTCGAATCAGGTAGCGGTTATTACTTTGTAAACGGTACATATACTAAAATCAAATGGACTAAAGGCGATGCTAAGGATAGCTTCAAATTCACAAAAGAAGATGGCTCCGAGCTTAAAGTCAACGCAGGTAACTCTTGGGTTTGCATTGCTGACAGTACAAAATCTCAACCCGTAATAGGTTAGAATATCAAAAAGCGTAGCACAAAAAGTGCTACGCTTTTTCTATAAGTTCTTTTAAAAACTGCATTTTTTCTTTTGTCGGTTCGGGAATATTTTTAAAAGGAAATTCCATTTTTAAATTATCATATTTTGTCTGGCAGAGCTTTCTGAAAGGTAAAAGCTCTGTCTTTTTTATATTAGTATTTTTCGAGATGATTTCCTTTAGTTTAAAGATATTTTCCTCACTGTCATTAACAGTAGGAATTATAACCTGTCTGATCCAAGTTGGTATATCTTTTTCCTTCAAATAATCAAGAAACTCTAAAACTTTACCGAGTTCAGCCCCTGTGTTTTTCTTGTAATCCTCAGGGTTGGTATATTTGATATCCAACAAAACCAAATCGGTATATTTTAACAGTTCTTTAACTTCATCATTTAAGGTGTATCCGCTTGTGTCAATACAAGTGTGAATTCCTGCTTGTTTGCAAAGTTTCAATATTTCGGCAGCAAACAGAGGTTGAGCAATAGGCTCTCCTCCCGAGAGAGTTATTCCGCCGTTATCACCAAAATATTCTTTGTATCTTGCGGCTTTTTTTACCACTTCTTCAGCAGTATATTCTTCGCCGCCCGAAAAAGATATTGTCTCGGGGTTATGGCAGCAGCGGCAATGAAGCGGACAGCCTTTAAAAAAGACTACAAAGCGTATTCCTGGGCCGTCCACTGCACCTAAAGACTGAAAAGAATTTATTTTTCCCTTAATTTCCATATTAAATTACTTCGTGGAACGTGCGGCTTATAACCTCACGCTGATGCTCACGGGAAAGCTTGTGGAAGTTAACAGCATAACCCGAAACACGGATTGTAAGGTTAGGATAAGCCTCTGGATTATTGTAAGCATCAATCAAGGTCTGACGGTTAAGAACATTGATGTTAATATGATGTGCTTTCTTTGCAAAGTAACCATCAAGAATAGTAACAAGGTTATCTACTCTTTCACCCTCATCTTTACCCAAAGCCTCGGGCACGATAGAGAAGGTGTTAGAAATACCGTCACGGCAGTCATTGTAATCGAGTTTTGCAACCGAGTTAAGAGAAGCCAAAGCGCCGTTTTCCTCACGGTTATGCATGGGATTAGCACCGGGAGCAAATGCCTCGCCGTCTTTTCTGCCGTCAGGAGTAGCGGCAGTGTTCTTTCCGTACATAACATTAGAAGTAATGGTAAGAAGTGATAAGGTATGCTCTGCATTACGATATGTGGGAGTTTTACGAAGTTCAACAATAAACTTATGAGCCATTTCTTTAGCTATTAAGTCAACCCTGTCATCATCGTTACCAAATTTGGGGAATTCGCCTACGGTTTCGAAACCTGTTACAAAACCAAAAGCATCCTTTTTAGGTCTAACGGTAGCATACTTAATGGCGCTAAGAGAGTCAGCAACAACAGATATACCTGCAATACCAAATGCCATAAAACGATGAACATCGGTATCGTGAAGTGCCATTTGAGACTTCTCATAAGCATATTTATCGTGCATATAGTGGATAACATTCATTGTATTAACATACAATTTTGCAAGCCACTTAATATAAATATCAAAGCGTTCCATCATAGTATCATAATCTAAAACCTCACACTTTAAAGGCTCCATTTGAGGTCCAATGTGGATACCGCTTGTAGTATCATAACCACCGTTAATTGCAATAAGCAATAATTTAGCCATATTACAACGAGCTCCGAAGAACTGCATCTGTTTGCCTATTTTCATTGCCGAAACACAGCAAGCAATAGCGTAATCGTCGCCATAGATAGGACGCATAATATCGTCATTCTCATACTGAATAGAGTCGGTGTCGCAAGAAACCTTTGCACAGAACTTTTTGAATCCCTCAGGCAAAGCGGCAGACCAAAGAATTGTCAAATTAGGTTCAGGTGAAGAGCCTAAGGTGTAAAGGGTATTTAAAATACGGAAGCTGTTCTTTGTAACCAAGGTGCGACCGTCTTCACCCATACCACCTACAGCTTCGGTAATCCACATCGGGTCGCCACCAAAGAGTTCGTTATATTCAGGGGTACGAAGATGACGTGCAAGTCTGAGCTTCATTACGAAATCGTCAATTAATTCTTGTGCGCCTTGTTCGTCTAAAATTCCCTTTTCGATATCACGCTCAATGTAAATATCAAAGAAAGTGCTAACACGACCTAAAGACATTGCGGCACCGTTTTGCTCTTTGATAGCGGCAAGATAAGCAAAATAGGTCCACTGGATAGCCTCTTTTGCGTTGCCAGCAGGTTCGCTAATATCAAAGCCATACATCTCAGCCATTTCTTTCATGAGGTTGAGGAATTTAATTTGACGGAAAAGTTCCTCATCAAGACGAATTTGCTCTGTCTTGAATTCAATAATACCTAAGGCAGCCTTGTCCTTTGTCTTTTCTTCTATCAACCTATCAACACCGTAAAGTGCAACTCTGCGGTAGTCACCGATAATTCTACCACGACCATAGGCATCGGGCAAACCTGTTATAACATGACTTCTGCGTGCAAGACGCATTTCATCGGTGTATGCTCTGAAAACACCGTCATTATGGGTTGTTCTGTAACGGAATTCGTTTTCGATTTTATCGCCAAGTTTATATCCGTATGCAGCACAAGCCTGTCTTGCCATTCTGATACCGCCAAATGGATTAACGCCTCTCTTTAAAGGAGCATCGGTCTGCAAACCAACAATTAATTCCTTTTCCTTTTCAATATATCCGGGAGCATAGGTAGTAAGAGAAGAAACTGTATCGGTGTCAATATCGAGCACACCGCCGTTTTTTCTTTCCTTTTTGAAAAGCTTTTGCACCTTTTCCATTAGATGTGCGGTTCTCTCAGTAGGTTTAGATTCCAAGAAAGAATCATCACCTTTGTATTCCTTATAATTGTTTTGTATAAAATTGCGGACATCAATATTCTCTTTCCAGTCCCCGCCTTTAAATCCTTCCCAATTTTTATGTTCCATACTTTTTATTCTCCTTAGTATTAATACATTATCTTGGCGTATACTATTTTAACACACCACAATATATAGCGCAAGTGTTGTTTTTATTTTAACAACACAAATTTATGCCGATTTTTATAAATATTTTTATTTAATTGTAACAAACTTAATCTTTTTTATTGTCATAAATCTCTTTAAAAGAGTATAAACGACCCGAATCACCATCTCTGTATCCGGGCAAAGTAGCCAAATTCACATTATGCAAACTTCTGAAAATACTGTTATCCGCATCGGGATTGAACTTTAAAATTTCCTCTATCAACGCCTTGGTTTCCTTGCGTTTGGAGTTATTTTCCAAATCAGAGTCTTTTTCGGTCATTTTGCAGGCGCACTGCAAAAACTCTAAACCGTTATATCTGCTCCAAGAGATAATATCCTTT
>JAZSDI010000078.1:0-2557 GCA_045531045.1 Acutalibacteraceae bacterium
CCGACTTATTGACTGTTTCAGAATTGCATCCAAAACAATAGGCAAAACTGAGTTTCTGGCTCTGCCTGAATATTTTTCTGCAGAACAGTATATTGCGGCTCGTCTGCTGTCTATCAAAGAGAACATTGATAATACTGTTAAAGTTCACGAACTTGAAATTGAAAATGTTGAGAACCGATTGAGTATTAAGTTTGAAAATCTTCAGAAACAGGCAATTTTCGAGGCCTTTGAAAACGGCATTTTGGTTTTGACAGGTGGTCCTGGAACAGGTAAAACCACAACACTTAATGCAATAATTAAACTTTTTGAAAGCCGAAATTTGAAAATTGAACTTGCCGCACCGACGGGCAGAGCTTCCAAGAGAATGACCGAGCTTTGCGGACGAGAGGCTAAAACGATACATAGATTATTGGAGGTTGAGTGGGGCGAAAACGACAAACGTTCCTTTGCACGTAATGAAAAGAATCCGCTCGACTGTGATGTTATAATCGTTGACGAGGCTTCAATGATAGATGCTTTGCTTTTTGCCGACCTTTTAAAGGCGCTTAAAAGAAGTACGAGAATTATAATTGTGGGTGACTCTGACCAGTTGCCGAGTATTGGAGCAGGTAATATTTTAGGAGATATATTATCGGCTGATATTTTTCCTGCAATTCGCCTTAAAAAGGTGTTCAGACAAGCGCTTAAAAGTAAAATTGTCACTAACGCTCACGCAATTATAAACGATGAAACACCTGATTTTAGTGATAAAGATTCTGACTGCTTCTTTTTGCATAGGGAGGACAAGTATTCGGCAGTTAACACTGTTTTAGAACTTGTAAGTGAGCGTTTGCCATCGGCTTACGGCATTGACCCTCTGACTCAAATCCAAATCCTTTGCCCAACTAAACTTATGGATACGGGAACGGTTAATCTTAATAATTTAATGCAGGAAAAATTAAATCCCCGCAAAGGTAATGAGCCACAGCTGAGTTTTAAAGGCTTTTATCTTCGTGTCGGCGACAAGGTGATGCAAATTAAGAATAACTATGATTTGCAGTATAAAAAGGATAACGGGGAATACGGCTCAGGTATTTTCAACGGTGATGTCGGCTTTGTTACTGATATTGATATAAGAGGCGGAATAATTAAGGTGCGATATGACGATAAGGTTGCAACATATTTTTCAGAAGATATGTCTCAGCTGGAACTGGCTTATGCTGTTACTGTCCATAAAAGTCAGGGTAGTGAATATGACTATGTTATAATTCCGCTTTTAGATGTTCCTTATAAACTGAAATACAGAAATCTTTTATACACCGCTGTTACAAGGGCAAAGAAGATGCTTATTTTAGTAGGCGATGAGTCGGTTTGGACCGTAATGGCGAAAAACGACCGAAAAACTTTAAGATACACACTTTTAACCGAGTTTATAAAGGAAAAATCAGCCTATGCGTTTTATTAAAGGTTTAATCACAGCTTTTCTGGATGCGCTCTTTCCAAATAAATGTATCGGCTGTGATGCGATAATTCCAAAAGGCGAGAGTGTTTGTGATTTTTGCCTTGAAAATCTATTAAAGACGAATTTTGATACAAGATGTAAAGTTTGCGGAAATCTCAAGAAAGACTGCTTATGCAAGTATCACGTCTTTCATTTCACCTCTGCAACGGCACCGTTTTATAACGATGGCACAGCTCAAAAGATAATGTATGCTTTCAAATTTAACCGAAAACTGCATTTCGCAAAATTCTTTGCCGAGAGAATGGCTATTTCAGTCAAAACCGATTTTTACGGAACTGATTTTGACTGTATTGTATATGTTCCCATGGCTTTGAAAAAAGAACTTAAAAGAGGGTATAACCAAAGCCGAGAACTTGCAAAAGAAATTTCTAAAATACTTGATATACCTTTAGTTGAAAATGCTTTAGCTTGTAATAATAAGCGTTTTGCTCAGTATAAAACAAAATTCAAGGAAAGATTTAATAATGTTAAGGGTGTATATTACCCCAATGTTTCACTGAAGGGCAGAACAGTTCTGCTTGTTGATGACATTAAAACCACAGGTGCCACTTTAGATGAGTGCGCAAAAGCACTTTTTAAAGCAGGTGCTAATGATGTATATTGTGTAACAGGACTTATTTCTAAAAGAAAACAAAAGAAAAGGTAGGTTATTATGGCAACAGATATTGGCATTGATATTGGTTCCTCTAAAACTGTAATATTTTCAAGTTCAAAGGTGCTTTTTGAACAACCAAATGTTGTTACGGTTGATAGTGATACTTGGCAACCTGTATATTTTGGCGAAAAGGCTAAGCAAACACAAGGCAGAACACCCGAAAGTTTAGTTTGCATAAATCCTATTGAACGGGGTGTTATTTCTGATTATGATATTGCCGAAAATATGCTTAAAAATTATATGACTGAATCTTTAGGTAATAAGATTTTAAGACCTAAGATTATGGCAACGCTTCCTGCGGGTCTTACCGAGCTTCAACACCACTCTCTTCAAAATGTTATTGAGGGTGCGGGCGGAAGAAATGTTTTCATAATCGAAAGTCCTTTGGCGGTGGCTTTTGG
>JAZSDI010000097.1:0-11554 GCA_045531045.1 Acutalibacteraceae bacterium
CTGAGTCTTTACACGCTCAATAAAGTCAACATCATTTAAACCGTCAAGAAGTTTCTCAGCATATTCAGTAATTTTAAGCATCCACTGGCTTTTTTCTTTTTGGATAACCTCGCTGCCGCAACGCTCACAAACGCCGTTTACAACCTCTTCGTTAGCCAAAACGCACTTACAGGAAGTACACCAGTTAACAGCCATCTGACTCTTATAAGCCAAACCTTTTTTGAAGAGTTGCAAGAAAATCCACTGAGTCCATTTATAGTATGAGGGGTCGGTAGTATTAACCTCACGGCTCCAGTCAAAAGAAAAGCCTAAAGATTTAAGCTGTCTTTTGAAGTTAGCAATATTGTTTTCGGTAACAATGCAGGGGTGAATATGATTTTTAATTGCAAAGTTTTCGGTCGGAAGACCGAAAGCATCCCAACCCATTGGGTAAAGAACATTATAGCCTTCAAGTCTCTTTTTACGGCTTACAATATCTATAGCTGTGTAAGAACGAGGATGTCCAACATGAAGACCCTGACCCGAAGGATATGGGAATTCTACAAGGCCGTAAAACTTAGGCAATGAATAGTCATTTTTAGCGGCAAAGGTTTGTTTTTCGTCCCAAATATCCTGCCATTTTTTCTCAATTTGAGTATAATTATAGAAATTTTCCATTGTTAAACCTCTTTTTCGTTCACAAGAATTTTATCTAAATCAATAAGTTCGCCGTCACTCCACATTTTGTCGAGGTCATAGAACTCACGTTCATTACGGCCAAACACATGAATTATTACCGAACCATAATCAAGCGCAACCCAACCTGTGGCTTTACCCTCAATATGATGAGGGCGAACACCTGCTTCTTCCAACTTTTCCTCAACCTCGTCACATAATGCACGAACCTGAGTTGAAGAATTAGCGGTGCAAAGCAAGAAGTAATCTGCCAAAACAGTAAGGTCACTTATTTTAATTGCTGCAATATCTCTGCCCTTTTTCTCGTTTAGAGCATTTGCGGCAATAGCTATAATTTCAATACTTTCCATTAATTTTCCTCCAAGTTAAGTACTGCCTGATTAAACGCAGCAAGAGTATCAGGATGAATCGCCTTTGAGCGTTCAGTTAAATCAATAATCGAATACTTTAGAGCGTAAATAAATGCTTCTTCCAAGGATTTCTCAACAAGTTTTCTCATAATATTCACATCGGGATAATTGCGGTCTTTTGAGGTGAAATCCGCAAGATACAAGAGTTTTGCTGTTAAAGACATATCAGCCTTTGCAGTAGTATGATATCTGACAGCATCCAAAAGTTCTGCATCGCCAATTTTTAAAACATTTTCAATATATGCCGCACCCGACATTGCGTGCCAAAGCTTTTGAGCGTTCTTTTCAACAACAGATAGCATTATACCAAAGCTTTCAAAGATTTGCAAGTGTTCCTCGTCATCAGCATTTTTGGTTATATCGTGCAAAAGACCTGCCAAGTAACACTTCTCAGTATCTCCGCCGTATTTTTCTGCCAAACGCAAAGCCTCGTCAGCTACACAAAGCGAATGATAATATCTGTCTTTATCCAGCCTTTTTGAGAGTATCTCTTTATATTTATCAAACTTTTTCATTATATACTCCCCTTTCAGCTAAAAATTCATACACATCAGACGGAACTAAATCCTTTAAATTCTCAAAATTTGCTCTGAGCTCGGTTGAAGAAATATTAGGAATTATGTCATCCTTTAATATTATCTCCATACCTTCGCCCGAAAACCGCTTAATACAAAATTCGAATTCCTTATCGTCGGTTTCGGTTCTTTTAAACACGATAAAAGGCAATAATGACATCAGTTCTTCATATTTATACCATTTATCAAAGTAAACAAGCATATCGCCGCCCATTACAAAAGCAAAATCCTCCTTTGGAAATCTCTCTTGCAACAGCTTAACAGTATCTATTGTATAGCTTTTTCCCTCTCGCTCAAACTCAATAAGGCAAAGCTCACACTTTGGGAATTTTTCAGATACCATTCGGCACATTTGTAATCGTGTTTCATCATCAATTAAATGTTTTGATGTTTTATGTGGCGGTAATCTATCGGGCATCAACAGTATTTTCCCGATTTTAGTATCGTTGTTTAACGCCTCTAAAATCTTATAATGCCCTATATGAAAAGGATTAAAAGTTCCGCCAAAAATTGCAGTAAGCATTATTTCACCAGCTTGATGGTTTTATTATTTTTGCTTTCTTTGTATAAAATAAACTTTCTTCCGATAACCTGAACAACATCGCTGCCCGTTGCCTGAGCTAATTGCTCTGCGGTTTCTTTAACAGTTGTAGGGCAAGTTTCAAGAAGCTTAAGTTTAATAAGCTCTCTGGCTTCAAGTGCATCGACAACCTGTTTTACAGTTGTATCCAAAACGCCAGATTTACCAATTTGCAAAATGGTTTCATATTCGTTTGCCATAGCACGAAGCTGAGCTCTTTGTCTGCTGTTTAACATAATTTTCCTCGCTAAATATATTTTGTCAATTCTTCTTTGAATAATTTAAGTGCCTTACCACGATGACTGATTTTGTCCTTTTCTTCGGCACTCAAATGACCGAAGCAACCGTTTTCACTGATAAATAAGGGGTCATATCCAAAGCCTTGGTCGCCGCTTTCCTCAAAAGCAATGTGTCCATAGCATTTACCCTCAACAGTAAACTTTCTGCCGTCGGGAAATACACAAGCGATTGCGGCGGCATAGTGTGCGGTTCTTTTTTCCATCGGCACACCGTCAAGCTCTCTCAAAATCTTCTTGTTGTTTTCGGCATCATTTCCGTGACCGCCAGAATAACGGGCAGAGTAAATACCTGGTGCGCCGTCAAGGTAATCAACACAAATTCCCGAATCGTCAGCAACCGAAATCAGCCCCGTAAGTTCCAAACCTACCTGTGCCTTTAAAATTGCATTTTCGGCAAAGGTTGTGCCCGTTTCCTCAATTTCGGGAAAAGGTTTGTCCAAATCCTTTTCGCTTAAAACCTCAAAACCGAGTGGGGTCAAAATTCTATCTAATTCAATAAGTTTTTTTGCATTTTTTGTTGCAATAAATATTTTCATTTTTTAAACCTCAAAAATTCCGTCTGCAAATTCTTTGGCGCTGAAGGGCTGCAAATCATCGATTCCCTCTCCAACACCAATAAATTTAACAGGAATATTTAATTCGTTTTTAATTGGAATAATTATACCGCCCTTGGCAGTGCCATCAAGCTTAGTTAAAATAATACCTGTAATATTTGTTACATTTTTAAATTCTTTTGCTTGATTTACAGCATTCTGACCCGTTGTGGAGTCAAGAACCAGCAAGGTTTCAACTGATGCATCAGGCAATTCTCTTGCAATAACACGGTTGATTTTAGCAAGTTCGTCCATAAGGTTTTTCTTGTTGTGAAGTCTGCCCGCAGTGTCGCAGATAATAACATCTGCACCCTTTGCTTTCGCAGAAGCAATGGTATCAAAAACGACTGATGCAGGGTCCGTTCCCTCAACACTCTTTACCATTGTAACCCCTGCACGCTCACTCCAAATTTCAAGTTGGTCGATAGCGGCAGCACGGAAGGTATCAGCAGCACCCAAAACAACATTTTTACCGCTGTTTTTTAACTGTGAAGCAATTTTACCAATAGATGTGGTTTTTCCAACACCGTTAACACCGATAACAAGTATTACCGAGGGTTTTGTATTCAAAGATAAACCCTCGTCCTCACCCAACATTTCAACAATGATTTCTTTCATCATATGCTTAATGTTATTAGGGTCGGTTTCGCCCGTTTCTTTGATTTTTTTGCGCATTTCATCGCAAATTTCGGTAGAGGTTGCAACACCTATATCCGACATAACAAGAATTTCCTCAAGTTCTTCAAAAAGTTCTTCATCAATCTTGGTAAAACTGTTAATCAAACTGTTGACACTGTCAGCAATTGAAGACCTTGTTTTTTGAAGTCCCGATTTAATTTTGCTGAAAATTCCCATAAAATTCTCCTAATTTCTATTATGCAGTTTCGGTGAGTTCTAATTTTTTCTCAAGCTCAGATACATTAAGTTCCAAAAGCTTTGTAACACCCTTTTCCTGCATTGTAACGCCGTAAAGCATATCAGCAGCTTCCATTGTGCCACGTCTGTGAGTAACACAAATAAACTGTGTTGCAAATTCTGAATCCTTCATATAGTTTGCAAAACGCTCAACGTTTATATCGTCAAGTGCAGTGTCAACCTCATCGAGGAAGCAGAACGGAGGCGCATTTACACGCATAATTGAGAAGTAAATTGACAAAGCAATAAGCGCCTTTTCGCCACCCGAAAGACCATCAAGACTTGGAACACTTTTACCGGGAAGTTTAACATTAATGTCAATTCCGCTTTCCAAGATGTTTTCAGGGTCAGAAAGGCTAAGACTTGCACTTCCGCCACCAAACAACTCAACAAAGGTTTTAGAGAAATTGTTACTGATTTTCTCAAAACCAACCGTGAAGATATCCTTCATTTGAGTTGTAAGCTGATTTATAAGCTTATAAAGTTCGCTTCTTGTCTTTTCAACATCCTCAACCTGTGCAGACAAGAACTCATAGCGTTCGCTAACTTCCTTATATTCCTCAATAGCGGCAACATTAACATTGCCCAAAGCTCTGATTTTGTGCTTGATTTCAGTAAGCAGTTTTTTAGCCTCGGTTAAGTTTTCGATTTCAATACCAAGAGCCTCAGCTTCGCTTCTTGTTAACTGATATTCGTCAAAGAGCTTAGCAATTACCTCATCATATTCACGCATCATAACCTCTTTGCGTTCAACAAGTCGAGCCAACTCACCACCGATTTTCTCACGCTTAGCGGTTTTTTCACGTTCACCCGCACGAAGCTCAACACCCGATTTTTCAGTGTTGTTCCTCTTATCAAGCATATCCTCAATATTTTTCTCGGCATCTGCAATAGATTGTTTAAGACGAGAAATTTCTGCGTTTGTATCGTTAATTGAAGCCTCTAATTGAGTGTTTGCAAGTTGTAAATCTTTAATTTCATTATCAATTTCCAAAACACGTTTTTCACGGGTAGAAATTAAATTGACAATGGTAGTTTTGGCAGAAGTTAAAGACTCAATGTCCTTTTCAGTTTCAATGATACTGAGTTTAACAGATGTAATCTCATCACCTAATGATTCACGCTTAGCAGACAAAGAATCTCTGCCACCTGTCATACTGTCAATTTCAGCCTGTAATTCGGTTTTCTTAATTTCAAGCTCGGAAATCTTTTTGGAAGATTCCTCTGCCTTGGAAATTAACATAGCTAATTTTTCAGCACTTAAATTTTCTTCGTTTTCAATGTTGGCAATGTTCTGATTAGCGGTAGAAATTAAGTCCTCTAATCTTCTGAGCTCGGCTAAAGCACGGATTTTATCCTCGTTTACAGTGGTAAGTTCAGCCTTTAAAGAGGTGATTTCAGCGTCTAATTTTGCTAAATCAAGATTTGCGTTATCTAAATTAGCCGAAACAGTTTTAAGCTTAGAGTTTAACTTTTCAACATCATTTTCTAATTTCTTAATATCAGAAGAACGGCTTAAAATTCCCGAGTTTTTAGCCAAAGAACCACCGGTTAAGGAACCGCCTGCATTGATAACTTGACCATCAAGAGTTACAACCTTAAATCGATAGCCAAACTTCTTAGCGATAGTTGCGGCAGAATCAATATCTTCGGCAACAACAGTACCGCCAAGCAAGTATCTAATAATTTCCTTATACTTTTTATCACATTCAACCAAATCGGCAGCGTTACCGATAAAACCAAACATATTCTCAAAGCCTGTCTCCTTAAATTCACGGGCTTTAATTGTTGCAACGGGTAAAAATGTTGCTCTGCCGCCCTTGTTTTTTTTAAGGTAATTGATAGCTCGCTTAGCGTCAGCTTCAGTATCGGTAATAACATTCTGAATTGCATTACCTAAAGCGGTTTCAACTGCAATACTGTATTCAGAATCAACCTTAATAAGCTTTGAAACGGGACCGCAAATTCCTTTCAACACACCTGTATCGCTTTGTGCAATAACAGTTTTAACCGCAAAGCCGAAGCCTTCTAAATTGTTTTCAAGGTCCTTTAAAATTTGAATACGGCGTTTTTTAGCCTCAATATCTAAACCTAAATTATCATTTTCAGCCTTTAAGGTTTCAATTTGTTCCTTTGAGGCACCAGCCTTAATCTCATAACCTTTCAGCATATTGGAAGCTGAGGTTTCTCTATCCTCTAAAGATTTAAGTAAAGCCTTAGTTTCATTAGCTTCGGTATTTAAGGAAGCAATATTTTCAGCAATATTTTTCTTTTGTTCTTTTAAAGTTTCAGCACGATTATTAATATCGTCTGTAGCAGTTCCGGCTGTAACAATATCAACCCTAAGGTCAGCACTTTGCTGAGAAATAACATTAAGTTCTTTGATTTGTGACTCGATTTGGCGTGAAATACTGTCACTGTCGCTAAGTAACTCCGAGAGTTCCTTTTCTAAAACAGCAAGTTTTTCGCCTAAAGATGCTTTATGCTCACTCTTTAGTGCAATTTCATTTTCTTTTTGAGAAATTTCATCCTTAGCCTCACTGTCGGTTTTGCCAAGGTTTGATTTTTCATCGGTCAAACGAAGAATATTATCGCTGTTATGAGCGATATTTGTTTGTAAAAGAGTAACCTGACCGTCAAGTTTTACAATTTGCTCATTTGTTGAAGAAATGCTTAATCTTTCACCCTCAATTTCAGAGGTAAGTCTTGCAAAGTAAGCAGTATTTTCTTCGGTCTTGCGGTCAAATTCCTCTAAATCTTTTTCAATTTCTTTATAAGTGAGTTCAGCCAAAGCAATTTTGCTTTCTTGCTGTCTCAATGTTTCTTTTGAGTTATTTAAAGTGTAAAGCCAAAGACCGATTTCAAGCTTTTTCTTCTCGTCGGCTAAATCAAGGAATTTTTGAGCCTTTTCACTTTGCTCTTTTAAAGGTCCTACTCTGCCTTTAAGCTCGTCTAAAATATCGTGAAGTCTAAGCAAGTTATCCTCGGCAGAAACAAGCTTACGCTCGGCTTCAATCTTGCGGTAGCGGTATTTTGAAATACCTGAAGCCTCTTCAAAAATATCACGTCTCTCGCCCGACTTTGAACTGATAATATTGTCAATTTTACCTTGACCTATCATAGAATAACCGTCACGGCCGAGACCCGTATCCATAAACAATTCGTGGATATCCTTGAGACGCACCGAAACACCGTTAATGGCGTATTCACTTTCGTGAGAACGGTAATAACGGCGGGTTATGCTAACATCATCATTATCAAAGTTTAATGTTCTGTCAGAGTTGTCAATATTTAAAGTAACCTCGCAAAAGCCGTGCGGGCGACGTGTTTCGGTACCACCGAAAATAACATCCTCCATTGACTGACCACGAAGACTTTTTGTAGATTGCTCACCAAGTACCCAACGCACAGCATCAGAAATATTACTTTTACCGCTTCCGTTAGGTCCTACAACAGCTGTAATACCTTTGCCGAACTTAAGTGTGGTTTTATCAGCAAAAGATTTAAAGCCTTGCACCTGTATTGAGCTTAAGAGCATATTTTACACTTCTCTTTCTATTCTAACTTCTAAATTACCTAATGTATCGTCAGGTTTTACTTTGCAGTAAATACCTTTAGCTTCTAAATGCAGAACATTACTGCGTTTTTGACCTGTCATTTTTGAAACATCGGATTTGCCGACATAAATGATATAATTTCCCTTTTCATTAATTTGGGATAAAACCTCATTTAGCATTATTTGAGACTGACAAAGTTCACTAAAAGCAGGGTGCCAAGGTCCTGCAATGTATGCCTCTTTTTCTATTGAATGAAGTCCCAAACGGATTACTCTGATTCCGTTATCGGTAAACATCTTGTAAAGTTTAGATGCTAAACTAACGGCATTATCAAGTGTCTGAGGCTTATAAATATTATCAAGATATAAAGCCTCTAAATCGGTGTCTTTAAGAACAATAGTGGGATAAATTCTAACCGTATCGGGATTAATTTCAATAACCTTTTCGGCGGTTTTTAATGCAGAAGCATCGTTATCAGCATAAAGACCTGTCATAATCTGAAGACCGAGTTCAAACCCGTGTTCCCTGATTTTTTTGGCAGCCTTAACAACATCAGAAACCTTATGGCCACGGTTATTAAGTCTCAAAACCCTATCATTAAGACTCTGTGCACCAAGTTCAATTGCCGTTACCGAATATTCTTTTAAAAGGGTTAAAATCTCATCGTCAATAGCGTCTGGACGGGTTGAAATTCTGATACCGCTTACAACTCCGCTTTTCACAAAACGGTGTGCCACCCTTAAAAGCCTTAACATATAATTGCGGTTTATAGCGGTAAAACTTCCGCCAAAATAAGCAATTTCTGTGGTTTTAGGGTCATAATTTGGGTTAGTTTGAGCATTTTTAACAGCCATTGCAACATCACGGACAGTCGGCGCTTTAAAAGCACCTGTAATATATCTTTGATTACAAAAACTGCACTTGTTAGGACAACCAATATGAGGAACAAAAATTGAGATATTAGAGTGTTTTAAACTCATACATCTGCACCCATAAGCTGTAATGCCTCTTTTGCGGCAAACTGTTCTGCCTGTTTCTTGTTTTTGCCCTTTCCTCTGCCGATGGTATTAGAATTGAGTCTTACCTCAACCTCAAATACCTTGTCGTGGTCGGGACCTGTTTCGTTGGTTAGTATATAAGTAACCGACTCTTCGGGATTACGCTGAATAATTTCCTGTAAAGCAGTTTTATAATCCTTAAATGCTTCGGCTTCATTGTGATTATAAAGTTCGTCCTTTATAAATCTTAAAACGTGTTTCTTTGCAACTTCAAAGCCACCGTCAAGATACATAGCCGCCAAAACAGCCTCAAAAGCGTCGGCTAAAATAGAATCTCTTTCTCGGCCGCCGCCTTTTTCCTCGCCTTTACCCAAACGAAGGTATTGTCCTAACTCCATCTCACGAGAGAATTGACAAAGTGACTTTTCGCAAACCAAAGAGGCTCTGATTTTTGTCAGTTCCCCTTCGGGTAAATCGCCAAATTTCTTGTAAATATACTCAGAAACAATAATAGATAAAACCGAGTCACCCAAAAACTCTAAACGCTCGTTGGAAGATACACCATTGCGAACCTCGTTAGCATAAGACGAGTGGGTCAAAGCATTTATAAGCAAATCTTCATTTTTAAATTTGTAATTCAACTTTTCTTGTAAGGTATTCATTTTAAAATTCCTTAATTTAAATTATTTGAAATAGAATCTATAACCTTTGTCTCAGTGAAAGCAATAGCCTGTCTTACTGCGTTTTTAATAGCCTTAGCATCTGAGTTGCCGTGTGCTTTAATAACGGGTTTTTTAACACCAAGCAAGGGTGCGCCGCCAACCTCAGAACTGTCCATCATGCCTTTTAATGCGTATAGGTCTTTCTTAATTACTAAAGCCGCAAGTTTATTAAAAATACTCTTATAAAGTGCTTGCTTTATCAATTTGAAAAATGTAATTGCAGTGCCCTCGATTAGTTTGAGAGCAATGTTACCTGTAAATCCGTCAGTAATAACCGCATCACAAACCCCCTTAGGCATTTCACGGGATTCAATATTACCAACAAAGTTTATAGGTGCATTTTCGAGTAACTTGTATGCTTCCTTTTGAAGCTCTGTGCCCTTTGTATCCTCGGTGCCAATATTCAAAAGACCGATAGTGGGATTTTCAATACCCTCAACACCCTTTAAATAAGCACTTGCCATTATACCAAACTGCTCTAACATTTCGGGGCGGCACTCTGCATTAGCACCCATATCCATTAACATATAATGACCTTTTGGAGAAGGTATCATACCGCCAAGCGCCGGTCTTTTAATACCTTTAATTCTTTTAACAATAAGAGTTCCGCCAACAACCAAAGCACCTGTAGAACCTGCCGAAACAAAAGCATCGGCTCTGTCCTCGCTGAGTTCCTTAAAAGCTAAAGCCATTGAACTGTCCTTATGTGTTTTTAAAAGGGTTGTAGGGTCGTCGTGCATTGAAATAACATCTTCGGTGTGAACAATTTTCAAATCGCCCTTAAACTGCAAATTATTCTCTTTTATAACTGCATTAATTTTTGCTTCATCACCTGTTAAAGTAATGTCACAACCAAACTCATTTGATGCTAAAGCCGCACCTTTAACAATTTCTAATGGTGCATTATCTCCACCGAAAGCATCTATAACAACACGCATTTTTAACTCTCCTTTTCGTTTTTAAACCAATTAAGTGAACGCTCAGCTAAAGCCGCATAACGCTCTCTCTTGTCTCGAATTTTTTGTTCTAAAGGGGGTAAAATACCAAAATTTGCACCCATTGGTTGAAAATCAGCAACCGAATCGTCGCAAATATAATTAAGCAGTGCGCCAATCATTGAAAATTCAGGCAAAATCAAAGGTTTTTCGCCTAAAATCTCAGAGGCGGCGTTAATACCAGCCACAATGCCACTTGCGGCAGACTCCATATAACCCTCAACCCCCGATAACTGACCTGCAAAGAAAATTTTCTTATTGGTTTTAAGTGAAAGGTTACGGTTAAGAAGTTTTGGGGAATTAATAAATGAGTTTCGGTGCATAACACCGTATCTCATAAATTCTGCATTTTGAAGTCCCGGTATCATCGAAAATACCCTTTTTTGCTCGGGGAATTTAAGGTTTGTTTGAAAACCAACGATATTATAAAGGGTACCGTCCTTATTTTCTTTTCTTAGCTGAACTACCGCCCAAGGTCTGTGACCTGTTCTTGGGTCGGTAAGACCAACTGGTTTCAAGGGACCGAAGCGGATAGAGTCCTCTCCCCTTTTTGCCAAAACCTCAATAGGCATACAACCCTCATACACCTTAAAGGGTCTGTCAAAGTCTTTTAAAGGTGCGGATTCGGCGTTTATAAGTTCTTTATGAAATGCCTCATATTCCTCTTTATTAAACGGACAGTTAATGTAATCATCTGTGCCTTTGCCATATCTTGAAGCGGTAAAAGCAATATCCATATCAATGCTTTCGGCTGTAACAATGGGTGCCGCCGCATCAAAAAAACTAAGACTTGAACTATCGCATAAATTCTCAATATCTTCTGCCAATTTGCCGTCAGTCAAAGGACCTGTTGCCACAACACAAACAGTGTCAGTCGGTATTTTTTCAACAACCTCGTTTACAACCGTGATATTCGGATGGTTGTTAATTTCTTCGGTAATAAGTTTTGAGAACATATCACGGTCAACAGCTAGTGCGCCGCCTGCGGGAACAGCCGACAAATCGGCGCTCTTCAAGCAAACCGAGCCTAAAATTCGCATTTCTTCCTTTAAAAGACCCGCAGCAGAATCGGTGCGGTTTGCCTTTAAGGAATTAGAACAAACCAATTCAGCCAATAAATCGCTTTTATGTGCGGGGGATTTTTTAATCGGCTTCATTTCGTATAAAGTAACCTTTATACCTCTATTTGCCAACTGCATAGCGGCTTCGCAACCTGCAAGTCCTCCGCCTAAAAC
>JAZSDI010000044.1:0-3836 GCA_045531045.1 Acutalibacteraceae bacterium
AGAACAAACCAATTCAGCCAATAAATCGCTTTTATGTGCGGGGGATTTTTTAATCGGCTTCATTTCGTATAAAGTAACCTTTATACCTCTATTTGCCAACTGCATAGCGGCTTCGCAACCTGCAAGTCCTCCGCCTAAAACTATAGCTTTTTCCATTTATTTTTCCTTAGTAGTTTTTCTTGTGGGGCATTCAGCATTCATACAATAAGCTCTGCCTCTTGCACCCTTTACTAAAATTCCGCCGCACTCTTTACAGGTTTCACCCGTTGGAATACCGGGAGCCGCAAAGTCACACTGAGGATAATTTGAACAGCCGTAAAATTTCTTTCCTTTTTTAGAAATCTTTTTAACAAGCTGTGCTCCGCATTTTGGACAAGGTTGTTTTACCTCGTCCTCAGGCATAGGCTTGGTGTTACGGCATTTAGGATAGTTAGGACAAGCCAGGAACTTGCCGAAACGACCGGTTCTGACAACCATTTTGCTGCCGCACTTCTCACACACAACATCGGTTTCAGTAACGGGAACTTTAACTCGCTTACCGTCAAGGTCGGTCTCAGCCTTTTTATGAAGCTTGTGGAAATCATCATAGAATGTTGAAATTGTCTTTATCCAGTCAAGCTCGCCTGTAGCAATTTTGTCAAGCTTGGTTTCTAAACCTGCGGTGAACTTAATATCAAAAATCTTATTAAAATGCTCAACCAAAAGGTCGACAATAACCATACCAAGATTAGTAGGTTTAAGAGATTTCTTTTCTCTTTCAATATAATCACGATTTAAGATATTAGATAAAATTGAAGCGTATGTCGAAGGTCTGCCGATACCGTTTTCTTCGAGTGCCTTAATCAAAGTAGGCTCGGTGTATCTGGGAAGTGGCTGTGTAAAGTGTTGTAAAGGTTTTAATTCCTTTAACTTCACAACATCGCCCTTCTTCATTTCGGGCAAAGCCACCTCGTCGGCAGACTCATCATCCTTACCCTCAACATAAAGGGTTGTAAATCCGTCAAAAGCAACCGAATAACCACTTGCTTTGAATAGATAGTCTCCTGCAGTAATGTCTGCATTAACGGTGTTATGAACACAAGCAGCCATTAAGGAAGCGATAAATCTTTCCCAAATGAGTTTATAAAGCTTATATTGGTCATTTGAAAGCGAAGCCTTAAGACTTTCGGGTTCAAGACCGATAACTGTGGGTCTGATTGCTTCGTGAGCATCCTGAGCATTTCCCTTGGTCTTAAAATATCTGGGTTTCTCAGGCAGATATTTTTCGCCGTATTTGTTAGTAATATAATCCTTTGCGGCGGCTCTTGCTTCCTCAGAAATACGAAGCGAGTCGGTACGCATATAGGTAATCAAACCAGTAACGCCAAAGTTTGGAATTTCAACACCCTCGTAAAGCTGTTGAGCAATTCGCATTGTCTTTTGACCTGTGAAGCCTAATTTTCTTGAAGCTTCCTGTTGCAAGGTTGAGGTAATAAACGGAGGCGCAGGTTGACGAGTGCGCTTACCCTTTTTAAGTTCGCTAACAATATATTCTGCCGACTCTAAAGCCTTAACAATGGCATTAGCCTCAGTTTCGTCAGGAATAAGTTCGATTTTCTTGCCGTCTGCAAAACCGTAAAGTCGGGCAATAAATGACTTTCTTTCAGCCAAAAGTTTTGCCTCAACCGACCAATATTCGGTTGGAACAAATTTTTCTATCTCACGCTCTCGCTCAACAATAAGACGCAAAGCAACACTTTGAACTCGACCCGCAGAAAGACCTGATTTAACCTTCTTCCAAAGAAAGGGACTAAGTTCATAACCAACAAGGCGGTCCACAACACGACGAGCCTGTTGAGCATCAACCAAATCAATATCAAGTTCACGAGGTGTTTTCACACCTGAAGTAACAGCACTTTTAGTAATCTCGTTAAAGGTTACACGGTTTTTATCCGACATATCAAGTGCTAAAATCTGTGCTAAATGCCAAGCAATAGCCTCTCCCTCTCTATCAGGGTCGGTTGCGAGATAAACTGCATCGTAATTAGCAACAGCTTCTTTTAATTTTTTAATAACATCCTTTTTGTCAGGCATGTTAGTGTAATCAAGTTTGAAATTATTTTTAACATCAATACCGAGCTTAGACTTAGGTAAGTCCCTGATATGACCCATAGAAGCCATAACATCGAAATCACTGCCAAGGTATTTCTTTATACTCTTAATTTTTGATGGTGACTCAACTATTAAAAGCTTTCGCATATATCTTCTCCGTTCTATTCACATAACTCATACATTCCACCGGGGACAGCCTTAATCATAAACTCCATCTCAAGCTCGGTGAGAGCCGAAAGCAAAGCAGAAGAATCAAGACCTGTGTTTAAAATTTCCTCCGGAAGAAATTTTTGCTTATCCATACAATTATATACTATTTTTGCCTCTTTGGAAAGACCTACATTGAATTTTTTTGAAATTATTTTGGTTTCCTCTTGGGGTTTTGACTCCTTTTGAGGTTTATCATCAATTATTTTAGTGTCATAAGCTTTTTTAATATCAATTTTATCGGGAAAACGCACAATATATTCGGTAAAAACATCCGATAAATCAAGCAGTGCCTTGGCACCGTCACGAAGCAAGGCGTTAGAGCCTTTATATTCCTCTTTATCAGGTGCACCGGGTATTACAAAAACATCTCTTCCCTGCTCGTTAGCAAGTCTTGCAGTAATTAAAGCACCGCTGATTTCGGGCGCTTCCACCAAAACAGTGCCAAGAGACAGTGCTGAAATAATACGGTTTCTGATAGGAAAAGCGTATTTAGTGACAGGGGCTTTAGGTGGCAATTCGCTTACAAGACAACCTCTTAAAGCTACTTCATCTCTGAGCGGTTTATTTTTCATTAAATACTCAGCATCAATTCCGCAGCCCATAACAAGTACTGTTGTACCGCCCGATTTCAATGCGCCGGCATGAGCAAAAGTATCGCAACCTAAGGCTCCGCCGCTTACAACGATAAATCCCGCACGGGCAAGTCTGAAACTCAAAGAATAAGCGGCTTTCTTACCAAATTCACTAACCTTTCTGGGTCCTACAACAGCCAAAGCAGGCGTATTGTTAAAATCAGGGAATTTTCCTTTAACATAAAGTACTAAAGGCGGATTTTCAATGACAGAAAGTGAAGTTGGATAGCGTTTATCGTTAATGCCAATAATTTCAATTCCCGATTTTAAACAGTCGGTCATAATATCGGTAGCTTTTCTAAGAGCAATTTTATCTAAACGGGAGAGTTCAGCTTTTGTAAAAATTCCCGATGAGAGACGCTCGTTATAGGTAGCATTATAAATATTTTGGGGTGTGCCAAAATATTCAAGTGCTTTAAGTGAACGAATATTGCCGACACCCATAACCTCGCTAAACCAAACCAAATATTTCATTTTACCATTTCCCAAATTGCAATAGCACCTGCTACCGAAGCATTTAACGACTCTGCATTGCCTTTCATTGGAATGGTAACGCAAATATCACTGTTTTTTATAGTTTCAGGTGTTAATCCGTTGGCTTCGTTGCCGATTAAAACTATGCTTCCGTCTGCAAATTCAACATCGCAAATACTTGTGGCATTTGCATCTACAACACAGGCAAAGCTTTTTAACGATAATGCTTTGATATCGTTAATAAAATCGTCCAAAACGATTACAGGCACTCTTAAAAGAGTTCCCATTGATGCTCTCAAAGACTTTGGAGAATAAGGGTCGCAAGAGCCTTTTGAAATTAAAATTCCATCTGCACCTAAAGCCTCACAACTACGGGCAATAGCACCCAAATTTGATGGGTCCTGCAAATTTTCAAGACCTATAAATCTA
>JAZSDI010000087.1:0-2352 GCA_045531045.1 Acutalibacteraceae bacterium
GAGTGCTTCCGGCACACCTAACAAAACTAAGGTTGCCAAGATTACCAAAGAGCAGATTCAGAAGATTGCTGAAACAAAAATGCCCGACTTAAATGCCGCTAGTCTTGAGGCTGCTATGAGTATGATAGCAGGTACAGCACGCAGCATGGGCGTAGAAGTAGTCGATTAATTCTCTCTTGTGGGAGGAAAATTCCGATTTAACCACTTATTGGGAGGTCAACAATGAAACACGGAAAAAAATATAATGAAAACGCAAAGCTTATTGAAACCGGTAAGCTTTACGATGTAGAAGAAGCAGTTGCTGTTGCAATTAAAACCGGCACTGCTAAATTCGATGAAACGGTTGAAATTCACGTTCGCTTGGGTGTAGACTCTCGCCATGCTGACCAACAGGTTCGCGGCGCTGTAGTTCTTCCCAACGGTACAGGTAAAAAGGTTAGAACCCTTGTTATCGCTAAGGGCGACAACGCAAAGGCAGCTGAAGAAGCAGGTTCCGATTTTGTTGGTGCTGAAGAAATGGTTGCTAAAATCCAGAACGAAAACTGGTTAGACTTTGACGTTGTTATCGCAACACCTGATATGATGGGCGTTGTAGGTCGTCTCGGTAAAGTTTTAGGTCCCCGTGGCTTAATGCCTACACCTAAGGCTGGTACTGTTACTCCTGACGTTGCTCGTGCTGTTACCGAAGCTAAGGCTGGTAAGATTGAGTACCGTCTTGACAAGACCAACATCATCCACTGCCCCATCGGTAAGGTTTCCTTTGGTGCTCAGAAGCTTCAAGAGAACTTCGACACCTTAATGGGTGCTATTATCAAGGCTAAGCCTGCTGCTACTAAGGGTCAATACATTCGTTCTTGCACAATCGCAACAACAATGGGCCCCGGCGTGAAGCTTAACGTTGCTAAATTCGGCAACTAATAATTTGTTTTGTATTTAAGCGCAGAACAAAAGCATTATTAAATGTAAAGCACTATGTCGTTTGACATAGTGCTTTTTTCGTTATAAAAAAAGGCGAAGGATTTTTCCTTCGCCCTTTTATTTATCAGAAAATTAGAAATCACGCTTGTTCTGGTTGTTTTTGTTTTGGTCATTCTTATTCTGATTGTTTTTATTCTGGTCGTTTTTGTTCTGATTGTTCTTATTCTGGTTGTTGTTTTGATTGTTGTATTGATTTTTATTATCCATTAAAAATCACCCCACTTTCACAGTTATAATGGCTATGGTTAGTCGAAACATTTTTGTTTCGACACAAAATCGGTGATTTTGTTCCAAATTTCTCTTGAAATTTGTCCATATCCATTGTAATGATTGTAGTGCAAAATCAAATTGCAAAATTTAATTTTGCCAAAGCCACTTTTTAAGTGGCTTATCGAAGCGCTTTTCAGCGTTTCGATGAACTACTGTCATTATTATCTGCGGTTTTGGGGTGATTTATACTATATGTTATATAGTTTCAAAGTATTGTCAAAAGCGTATTTCAGCACATCTTCGGTAGAAATTCCTTTGATTTCGGCGATTTTTTCAGCCGAATAATAAATGAGTGAGGAATTATTTGTTTTGCCTCTGAACGGAACAGGCGCTAAATAGGGCGCATCGGTTTCGAGTAAAAATCTGTCAAGGGGCATCTGCTTTACAACATCTGGCAATTTTTTTGCATTTTTAAAGGTTATAACACCGCTGATACCGATATACATACCGAGTTTATAAATTTCCTCAGCCATCTCGGGACTACCTGAAAAACTGTGTACCACACCTTTTGGTTTGAATTTTTTTAAAAAATCCAAAGTGTCGGCGTGGGCGTCACGGTCGTGCACCACAACGGGCATATCAAGTTTAAGGCTTAAATCCAACTGTGCGGCAAAAATTTCCTTTTGAATTTGCTCGGTTTCACGGGTCCAATAATAATCAAGACCAATTTCACCAATACCCACACACTTTTTATGCTTTGTGTAATCCTCGATTTTATTCATAAGTTGTGGGATTTGGCTTGAAGTTATACCTTCAACATTTCCGGGGTGAATTCCTGCCACAAAGTAGACAATATCTCGTTTTTCCGCAATATTTTTTGCCGCTTCGCAAGACTCAATATCGCATCCGCAGGTAATAATTCCATTTACACTTTTTGAAAGTGCATCAAAAGTGTTGTCCAAAGAATCTTTGAAACGGACATCATCATAATGAGAGTGACTGTCAAAAATCAGCGGTTTATTTAAGGGAGAAAAATCCAAATTTTCCATTATCTGATTTTGCTTCCCTCGGGAATACCGTCAACAAAGATTACCTTAACATCGTCCTCACTGCAGTCGGCAGCCAAAATCATACCGTTGGACTCAACTCCGCAAAGCTTGGCGG
>JAZSDI010000047.1:0-8975 GCA_045531045.1 Acutalibacteraceae bacterium
CGGTAATGTCAAGGGAGAGGTCAAGGAAATGACCCTTAACCCCTATGCCCTTTGTTGGCAGGACGACCACTATTATTTAATTGGAAATTACGAAAAGTATGATAATTTAATTCATTTGAGGCTTGACAGAATACACTCGGCAGAAATTTTAGAAAAAACTGCCCGTCATTTCAGCGAGGTTAGTAATTACAAGGAAAGCTTTGATACTATTGACTATGCAAAGCGTCTTTTCGGTATGCACACGGGCGAGACTCAAACGGTTGAGCTTTGGTGTGACAGTAAAATCACCGAGCCTATTCTTGACCGCTTTGGCGAGAATATTTTTATAACGGGTAGCGATTCTAAAGGCTTTAAGTTTAAAACCGATTTGGTAATAAGTGATGCTTTGGTTACTTGGATTATTAACTACGGCGAAAATGTTAAGGCGCTAAAGCCTGAAAGTCTTGTAGAAAAAGTGAAAGAAAGAGCAAAGACAGTATTGGAGAATTATCAATGAGAATGCGAAAGAAAAAATATCTTGATAAACGCCTTGAGGCAGTTTCGGATATTTTGTATATCAGCGATTTTGAAGACAGAAATTTCAACACCGCAATCGAAAAAAAGGATTATATAGATTTAGAAAATTGGTTTGGAAACGATAAGCCGATACATTTGGAAATTGGTTGCGGAAAGGGAAGATTTGCCTGTGAATATGCGAAAAGTCATCCCGAAATCAATCTTATTGCGGTTGAAAAAAGCGGAAATGTTATAACTGTAGGATGTGAAATGGCTAAGGCTGAGGGTATTGAAAATCTGCGTTTTATAAAATGCGGTGCCGAGTATCTTGAAAAGTTTTTGAAAGAAAAAAGTGTTGAGAAAATCTTTCTAAATTTCTCTTGTCCTTTCCCAAAATCGGGTTACGCAACCCACCGTCTTACCCACCCTCGTTTCTTGGAAATTTATAAGAGACTGATGGTCGAGGGTGGCGAAATTCACCAAAAGACCGATAATATGCACTTTTTTGAGTTTTCTTTAGAGTGCTTTAGCAAAAGTGGTTTTGCTCTTAAAAATGTTTCTCTTGACCTTCACAAAAGTGATTTTGAGGGCAACATTATGACCGAATATGAGCAAAAATTTTCTTCAATGGGTTTCCCGATTTACAGGCTGGAGGCTTATGTAAATGATTGATTTCTGTGTTGAAAAAATTGCCCCTCTTTGCAGTGAGTTTGGCGTTGAGATTACCGATGAAATTAAAAACCGACTTAATCTCTACGGTAACCTGCTTTTAGAGTGGAATGAGAAAATGAATTTAACGGCTATTAAAGAGCCTGAAGAGGTGCTTTTTAAGCATTTTTATGACTGCATTTTGTTCTTTAAAAATGTGGAAATTCCCGAAAACGCAACCGTTGCAGATGTGGGCACAGGCGCAGGTTTTCCGGGTATGGTGCTTAAAATTGTCCGCCCCGATTTAGAGGTAACCTTGATTGACAGTTTAAATAAGCGCTTGGTCTTTTTAAATGAGGTTATTTCTGTCTTGGGACTTAAAGGAATTAAAACCGTTCACTCTCGTGCCGAAGATGCGGGTAAAAATCCGCTTTACCGTGAAAAATTTCAAGTTGTGACCGCCCGTGCGGTGGCTTCAATGCCTGTTCTTTTGGAATACTGTCTGCCTCTCGTTGAAAACGGCGGTATGTTTGTTGGTATGAAAGGTCCCTCTGTGGAGGAAGAACTAAAGGTTTGCGACAATGCCCTTAAGGTGTTGGGAGGTAGGAAACCTCAGATTTTCACCGAAACCTTAACAGGAGACGAGAAAAGAGCCTTTGTTCTGTGTAAAAAAATATCGCAAACCCCGTCAAAATATCCCCGAAAACCCTCTGATATTTCAAAACGACCCTTGTAAAAGGGCCGTTTTTCTTTTTATTTGCCGAATTTGGGCGACCGAAATTTCTTTACTTTTCAACTATCTTAAAGGATAATATCTTTTGAAGGGCAGGGATTTAATGCACACAATCGGCGAAAAGCGAATCAGGATGTTAAACCCAAGAGAGATAAAAAAACCGTCCGCCACCTTAAGGACCGATTTTAAAGAAAACGAACTACAACTTTTAAGGGACAGTATCTCTGCAAGCGGAGTGCTTCAACCTATTTTGGTTAGGAAAATTAAAAAAGGAAAATATGAACTGATATCGGGAAACCGTCGGCTTACTGCATCATTGATGGCAGGACTCAGGCGTGTGCCCTGTGTTGTACATAATGCAGACGATAATATGGCTTTGCTTTATTCTCTGACCGAAAATCTGCAAAGCAGTCGGCTTTCTTTTTTTGACGAGGCAAGGGCAATTAACCGTCTTATTTCTGCAAAGGGTATGAGTCTGTCTGCAGTGGCGTCTCATTTGGGTGTTTCGCAAACCACCCTTTTTTCAAAACTGCAGTTACTTCGCCTTGAGGAAAGACTTATAAACCGCATAACCGAGGCAGATTTGACCGAAGACCACGCAAGAGCACTGCTTAGACTTCCTAAAGAGGGCAGAGCCGAGGCACTTAACACCATAATTGACGAAAAACTAAGCGTGGCACAGGCAGAGGCTTATATATTTAAAATTTTAAATCCACCATTTAAATGCGAAGAAAAACCCCAAGAAAAATCAAACAAAAAAGGGATAATAACCGACCCCAGACTGTTTTCAAACAGTCTTACCAAACTGATAGATACGCTGAAATCAAGCGGTATAAAGGTTAATTTCAGAAAAAGCGAAAGTGAAAAATACACCGAATACAAAATACGCATAAAAAAAGAAACTACCGACAAAGCCGAGCCTATACAGCTTAAACTTTGTCAGTAGCTATGTTTGGTTTGAAAATATATTTTTCTAATAAAACTGCGGGTCGGTAGGAAAGCTTTGCACGGCGCAAGCCTTCAAGACCCATATCGTCTTCTCGGTTGATATATTTAAAATTTCCGAGTTCTTTTGCAAAACAGTTGTTAATAACTGTATATGCTGTTGCAAATTCGGGCAACGCCTTTTCGGCGAAAATATCGAAAACCTTGTTGTTTATCGGTGTACCCAAGGTGAAAGCCACTGCTTTGTCATCAATAAATATTGCGCCGCCTCTAACCGAAAAAAGCTCCAAGTTCTGCAATACGGTTTGAAGACCCTTTTTTTCCACAAGGGCAAACTCATCAAGCCTATCGGTGTTTTCAGAATACCAAGCGTCAGCACAAGAAATGATTTTTTCTATATTCTTAAGTGTTATCTCCTCGTATCGCCAATCGTATTTCTTTGAAAAGGCGGATATGTGATTTCTTTTGGAGTGATATTTTTTACCCTCAAGATTTGCCAAATCTTTTTGGCGGTAGATATAGTCAAAACTGTCTCGGTTTGGGATTATATCATATTTTTCAGTAAACCATTTTGGCAAAGTGCTGAAGGCTTCGTTTATGGGGTTCCAAAAGGTTGGTACAGAGTTCTCAAGGGCAAAGATTTCTTTTAAACCCTCTTCTAAATCACCGCCAATAGGTAAACGGTAACTTGCCGAACCTTGTTTGCCGTAACGGATAAAAAGATTACCGCCCTTAAAGGCAATTTCGGTATTATAAGCATCTTGCCAAACATAAAGGTTTACAAAGGTGTTTTCACACGAAACCTCTTTGGCGTTTTTCAGAATTTCATCTAAAACAGGCTTGTCCTCTAAGGTTATTTTTCTGAATTCAAGCATAAAATTCTCCTAAAAAGCAGGGCTTTTAGACCCTGCTTTTTTAAATGTTTATTGTGCAGAAGAAGTGTCCGCTTGAGGCGTTTCTTCCGCTGGCATATCGGCAGGGTTGCCTAAAGGCTCGCCTGCGTGTGCGGTACAAACTTCGGGAACATTGCTCTTTCTATACCAACCGATTGCTTTGCTCGGGCAACTGTCGGTAGCTAAGTTTCCGGTTTCGGTGCAATAGAATTTTTCTAAAGCGTAGGAACTGTTTTCAAACTCTTTTGCTTTAAGTCCTTCGTGGGCTTTTGCCATAACATTGCCCCAAAGTTTTAAAGATATACTGCTGTAGGCTGAGGGGATGGGTTGCATTGTCTCAAATCCACTCCAGCAGGAAGCAACATAATAGGGGCTTCCGCCAACAAACCAAAGGTCGTTTTGGTCGTTTGATGTACCTGTTTTAGCGTAAATCTTCATATTTGGAATATATCCTGCGGCACCTCGACCTGTGCCCTGCCCACCGTAAACAACGGTTCTGAGTAGGTGGTTCATAACGGTTGCGGTATCTGCACTTATAGCCATTTGCGGAGTGGGTGTACGCTCTAATATAACCTTTCCGTCCTGATTTGTAACCTTTGAATAGAAGGTGGGCTCATAGTATAAACCGCCGTTTCCGAAAACGGCAAATGCAGCGGCAGACTGAAGTGTTGTAAGACCGCCGTTGGTACCGCCCATTCCTAAGGGAGAAAGGTTAACATCTTCAGCATTAAGTGTTGTAATGCCAAGCTTTTTGGTTAAGAAATCATAAGAATTCTGCGGTCCCATTTTGTTAACAAGGTAAACGGGCACGGCATTTATGGAACGCTCTAAAGCGTACTGTGTTGTAACATTTCCTAAATATGAGCCATACCAGTTAACAGGGGTCCAACCGTTGTAATTTGTTTTGGTATCGTTAATAATGCTTGAGAAATGAATTAAGTCATTTTCAATAGCGGGGGCATAGGCTGCAATGGGCTTCATTGTAGAGCCCGGTTGACGCACCGCTGAGGTTGCGTTATTGTAACCACGGTTTTTATCCTTTGTTCCAAGGTCACCCACAATGGCTTTTACTCTGCCCTCATAGTCAAGAACTGTTATACCTGCCTTTAAAAGGTCACCCTTTTTGCTTTCGATTTTGTAAGCCTCATCGGTGAATACCTTTTCGGCAGCTTCTTGCATTTTGGTATCTACTGTGGCGTAAATATTATATCCGCCGTTATAGAACATTCTGTCGGCATGGGCTTTGTCATAACCGTATTTTTCAGACAAATCACTTGAAACCTGTTCTATCAAAGCGTCAACAAAGTAAGAGTTAATCTCGTTTTGGTTTAAAACCTCCGGGTCAGCGGTAACCTCAAGCTCGGTGTTCTTTGCCTCTTCGTATTCTTCCTTTGTTATATAGCCTTGGTCCATCATTTCATAAAGAACGGTGTTTCGGCGGGTTTTGTTGTTTTCGGGGTTTTTATCGGGTGAATAGTAGCTTGGAGCCTTGGTTATAGAAGCTAAACTTGCACACTCGGCAATGGTTAAATCTTTAACTGTTTTGCCGAAATAGTAGTTAGCGGCAACCTCAACACCATAGGTGCCGTTGCCCATTGGGATAGTGTTTAAATAACACTCAAGAATTGTAGGCTTAGAGAAATTATCCTCTAAATATCTTGCTCTCATAATTTCTCTGACCTTACGACTTGCCTTTTGAGAGCGGTCATCGGTAAGGTTTTTAACCAATTGCTGAGTAATGGTAGAACCACCGAAACGGGAGGAGGAAATCGGGATAAATTCATTGATGAAAGCACCGATTGTTCTTTTCCAGTCAACACCGTTGTGGTCTAAGAAGCCCTTGTCCTCAATGGCTACAAAAGCCATAGCAAGATTATAGGGTATTCCCTCATAATCGGGGTCTTTATTTTCGGCAGCTTCCTTGTTATAGTCTACCCAAATTCGGTTGAATTCACCGTGGATTCGGCGGTATTCTTTATAGTCACCTTTGCCATCGTCCACATAAATAGTTGTTGTGAAGTTAAGCTCAAGGTTGTTAAGGTCTTCGTCCATTGTGGGGTCAACCATAGTAAAGGCGTAAAACATAAACGCCCCTGCTACAAGTGAAAAGGTGATAAGACCTACCAAAAATACCGTAAGTAGAATTTTTATGGTACGCTGTTTGCGGTTTAATTTTTTCTCTTTTTCTTTTTGCTCGGGAGTTTCAGTTTCTAATTCTTGATTGGCACGAGAGGAAAAACTGTTAAGGTCAAAACTTGTTTCTCCATTTTCAATCTTGTTTGAAGAATTATCAAAACTATATAAATCCTTGCCGTCAAAATTATCCATAAATACACCTCCAATGTGTATATACGCCGTAATTATACCATAATTTTACCCCAAAATCAACTTTTTTACCTTTTTGACACAATTTGAAACCTTTTTGTAAATAAAAAAGCTCCCGTTTTTTCGGGAGCATAAAGTTTATTTTAAGATGGGTTGCATCTGTTTGCCCTGCAAAGCTTCTTTTATAGCTTCGGGGATAAGGGCAAAATCGCAAACAAGCGAATTGTTTTTAGAGTAGGGGTCGTCTTGAGAGTAGGGCACAAAGTAAATGTTTTTAGTGTTGTGTAAAAGACCGAAGTTTTTTGCACTGGCACCCAATGCGTCATTGGTGGCGGGCGCTAATAAAACGGGCTTGTTGTTTCTGAGGTGGGCTTTCACAGCCATTGTAACGGGTGTGTCGGTAATACCAAGGGCTATTTTTGCCAAGGTGTTGCCCGTACAAGGGGATACCACAATTATATCAAGTAGATTTTTAGGGCCTATCGGCTCTGCGCCGTCGATGGTGTGTATAATTTTTTGACCGCATATTTTCTCGACCTCGGCTTTAAAATCCTCGGCTTTGAAAAAGCGGGTATCGGTGGAGTAAACAATTTGGGACATTATAGGGGTTATATCTTCATAAGTTTCTTTCAAGATTTTTAAAACTTTCAAGGACTTTGCCAAGGTGCAGAAGGAGCCGCAAAAGGCATAGCCGATTTTTATGTTTTGCATTTTTATCACTCCTAATCAAAGGTGGGTATTAGTAAGGCTAGTGTTTGGGCGAGGAACTCACCCGCAGTTTTTGGCGCAACTTTAAGAGGCAAAGAGGGTGCCTTTATAGCGTTAATACCTCGGCTAAGTGCAAAATCAAGATTAAAACCGCCCTTGCTTGAAAGGTCGATTATGCACTTGCAAGGGGTGTTTTCGAGTCCCTTGTTGCTAATGACAGGGAAATCAACAGTATTGAAAATAATATCGTAATCAAGAATTTGGTCGTTTAGCGTTTCTGTGTGAATTTTTTCCATATTAAGAGAGGAAATAAGGGCGAAATCAGAGGACTTTCTTGCCGAAACAGTAACTTTAGCCCCCATACCTTTAAGGCGGTCTGCCAGAATTTTACCCACTCTGCCGTAGCCTATTACCAACACTTTTGAGTTCCAAAGTGTGAAATCTGTGTTTTCAATGGCAAGTTTAATTGCGCCCTCGGCTGTGGGTATGGCATTTAAAAGGGCATAACTGTCAAGTCGGTTGTAGTCGATAGTTTTTCCTTTTTTAAACTCGTAATTACAGCAAAGAAGTGTGGTATCGGGCGATACCGAATTTTCAATATCTTTTAAAGGTATTTCTCTGCCTGTTAAGGGGGTATAAACATTTATGCCGTCACGGGTGGTGGGAACGGGTAAAACTAAAACTTCAGACGATGAAATATCTGCCTTGTCGTTTTCAAAAAGACCCAAGGTGTCTACCGAAAACCCCATATTCTCCAAACGGCTTTTAACGGTTATTAAACGGCTGTCTCCGCCGATAATTGTGATCTTCATATTTAACCCCTTAAAATAAAATCAGCGCCATAGCTGTTAATACAGTTTATGGCGCTTTAACCTATTTTGTTAATAATATAAGTGTCTCTTTTTTGTTATTTTCGGGGTTTTTAACTACTGCCAGTCTCAATAGTTCGAGCCTGTTTCCGATTTCCTTGTTTTTAAAGCCTAAAGCCTTTAAATCGTCCCCCGAAATATCAAGGTGGGATATTAAATAAGGCTCTTTGTTTTCTATAATTTCATCAAGCAAATGGGTGTCTTGGTCTGTGTATTCAAAATAAGACCTCACACTCGCTTCATCGGTTAAAAAGAGTGCGTTTTTAATCTCCGATTTTGTATTGATTTCGAGCGTGGAAAGCTTTAAAAGTTTGTTTAAATTATCAATTTCTCGGTTTGAGGCTTTAAGCTCTTTTAAGACTTTTATGGGGTCTTTAGTGTCTTTTAAAAACGAAAAAAGTTTCAAATCGGGGTTTTGTGTTTTTATATAAAAACAGGGGGCTTTATCAATTCCCAAAAAGGAAAGTGCGCCTGAATTTATAAGGGGTGAAATAGCTTTCGGATTTTTGCCGTAAACAGCTTTTTTAAGTTCTGCAAAAATTCTTTCTCGGCTGATATTTTTGAGTCCGTCTTTTAGTTCTAAAGCGGCATTCAATGTGTTTTCTTCAATAGAGAATTCTAACTGTGAAGAAAATCGGAAAAGGCGCAAAATTCTAAGAGCATCTTCCCTAAATCGCTCTCTTGGGTTGCCCACGGCTTTTAATATTTTCTTTTCAAGGTCTTCTATACCGCCGAAAAGGTCAACGAGTCCTGTTTTTCCGCTGAAAGCCAAGGCGTTAACGGTAAAATCACGGCGGGACAAATCTTTTTTCAAGTCGGTTACAAACTCCACATTTTCGGGGTGGCGGCTGTCAGTATATTTGCCTTCGGTTCTGAAGGTGGTAATCTCAATCGGCTCGTTATCTACCATAACCGTAACCGTGCCGTGAGCAATGCCCGTTGGGATTGTCTTTTCAAAAAGGCTTATAATCTCTTCGGGTTTGGCAGAAGTTGTAATATCAAAATCGGAGGGTGTAATCCCTAAAAGAGAGTCACGCACACAACCGCCGACAATATATGCTTCATACCCGTTTTGGGTCAAGCGGTCTATTGCAAAAGCTATATTTTCGGGTATTTTAAGCATTTTTCTCATTCCTTTCAAAAAAAGGTTTATTTTTTTATAAAAAGATTATATAATATAAACAGTACCATATTTTGGAGGCAGTTATGAAAACCTTAAGGGCAGAAGATAAAATTATACAAAATGTAAAAAGAGTGCATTTGATAGGTATAGGCGGCAGCGGAATGTGTCCCTTGGCTGAAATTTTACACAGCAAGGGTTATATTCTCACAGGCTCCGACAATAACGAAAGCGACCCT
>JAZSDI010000005.1:0-2901 GCA_045531045.1 Acutalibacteraceae bacterium
TTCGGTCTTCCCACCGAAAACTTTGCAATTAAAAATCATATTCACCCATCCATTGTTACCGAAAACAATATTGCTAACTTTAAAAGACAACTTAAATCTTTAGGTTTTTCTTTTGATTGGAGCCGTGAGGTTAATACTACCGACCCCTCATACTATAAGTGGACTCAGTGGATTTTCTTGCAGCTTTTCAAAAAAGGTTTGGCTTATAAGAGTCAGATGGCTGTTAACTGGTGTACTTCCTGTAAGTGCGTTTTGGCTAACGAAGAGGTTGTAAACGGCGTTTGTGAGCGTTGCGGCAGCGAGGTTATGCAAAAAGAAAAAAGCCAGTGGATGCTTAAAATTACTGAATATGCTGAGAAACTTCTTGACGGTTTAAATGATGTTGACTTTATTGAGCGTGTAAAGACTCAGCAAAGAAACTGGATTGGCCGTTCTTACGGTACACAGGTAACCTTTAACACCAATATCGGCGATACATTTGATATTTTCACAACCCGTGCCGATACCTTGTTCGGTGTCACCTATATGGTTATGTCTCCCGAGCATCCCTTACTTAATAAATGGGCTGACAAAATCAAAAACTTTGATGAGGTTAAGGAATATCAAGTTTCTGCTTCTAAAAAGTCCGATTTTGAGCGTACTGAACTTGCAAAAGATAAGACAGGCGTTATGCTTGACGGTGTGACCGCTATCAACCCTGTTAATAATACTGAAATACCTATCTTTATTTCTGATTATGTACTTATTTCCTACGGCACAGGCGCTATTATGGCTGTGCCCGCACATGATACTCGTGACTGGGAATTTGCTAAAAAATTCGGTTTGCCGATTATTGAGGTTGTTGCAGGTGGAGAGGATGTTCAGTCTGCCGCATTTACCGACTGTGCTACAGGTACATTGGTTAATTCTGATTTCTTAAACGGCTTGTCTGTTGAAGATGCTAAGGTTAAGATTCAAGAGTGGTTAACCGAAAAGGGAATTGGCAGTGTTAAAACCAACTATAAACTCAGAGACTGGGTATTCTCCCGTCAAAGATATTGGGGTGAGCCTATCCCTGTTGTTTACTGTGAAAAGTGTGGTTATGTTCCGCTTCCCGAGAGTGAACTTCCTTTAGTTCTTCCTAACGTTGATTCCTATGAGCCCACCGATAACGGCGAGTCTCCTTTGGCTAAGATGACCGACTGGGTAAATACCACTTGTCCTCATTGCGGTGCACCTGCAAAGCGTGAGACCGATACAATGCCTCAGTGGGCAGGTTCTTCCTGGTATTTCCTCAGATACTGCGACCCTCACAATGATAAAGAGTTGGCATCTAAAGAAGCCCTTGAATATTGGTGTCCTGTTGACTGGTATAACGGCGGTATGGAACATACAACACTCCACCTTTTATACAGCCGTTTCTGGCACAAATTCCTCTATGATATCGGCGTTGTTCCCAATGCTGAGCCTTACTCAAAGCGTACTAGCCACGGTATGATTTTGGGTGAAAATGGCGAAAAAATGTCTAAATCACGTGGTAATGTAGTTAACCCCGATGAGATTATCGAAAACTACGGCGCTGATACAATGCGTGTATACGAAATGTTTATTGGAGACTTTGAAAAAGCTGCTCCTTGGAGTCAGTCTTCTATCAAGGGCAGTAAGCGTTTCCTTGACAAGGTTTGGGCTTTATCTAACATTTTGGTTGACGGTGGTTACCGTGAGGAAATTGAGTCTGAAATTCACAGAACAATTAAGAAGGTTACCGAAGATATTGAAGGCCTTAAGATGAATACTGCTATTGCGGCTTTGATGTCTTTACTCAACACAGTTCAGGCAACCGGCAAAATCACCCGTGAAGAATTTAAGACATTTATTGTTTTGCTAAACCCCTTCGCACCTCATATCACTGAGGAATTGTGGGTAAACAACGGCTTTGATGGTATGCTTAATGAAACCAAGTGGCCCACATTTGACGAAGCAAAATGCATTGATGCAAATGTTGAAATCGTAGTTCAGATTAACGGCAAAATTAAGGCTCGTCTTAACGTTCCAGCTGACATATCTGCACCTGACGCTTTGGCTCTTGCTAAGGGTACTGACAACATTAAAGCAGAGATTGAAGGCAAAAATATCATAAAAGAACTCTATGTTCCTAAAAAGCTTGTAAATATTGTTGTTAAATAATAAAAAACTGTTGCAAAATTCTTACAGATGTGATATTATAATGATTGTAGTTTGTCGAAACGCTAAAAAGCGCTTCGACAAGCCACTTTTTTAAGTGGCTTTAGCAAAATCAAATTGCAAAATTTGATTTTGAACAACATTCATTGCAATGGATATGGACAAATTTCAAGAGAAATTCGTTGCAAAATCAAAGATTTTGTGTCGAAACAAGAATGTTTCGACCAACCATAACCATTATAATATAAGATATATATACGGAGGTGATACTAGTGAGCGTAGTTGAATACATTATCGGTGCTGCAGTAATTATAGTTTCCTTAATTATAATTGCCGTTGTTCTTTTACAGCAGGGTCGTCGTGCCGGCATTAACGGTGCAATTTCCGGCGGTGCAGATACTTTCCTTTCTAAAAATAAGGCAAGAACAGTTGATGCTTTATTGGCTCGCTGGACAAAGTATATTGCCGTCCTTTTCTTTGTACTTGCTATCGTTGCTAACTTTATAGCTATCAGATTAGGTGCAAAATAATTAAGCCTCGTGGCTTACATAAAAATCTAAATTAAACCCCTGCATTTTTGCGGAGGGAGGGAATATTAATGAGTCAAGTAAGAATTAAAGAAAACGAATCTTTGGATAACGCTTTACGCCGTTTTAAGAGACAGACTGCTAAAGACGGTGTTATTCAGGAAGTTCGCAAGAGAGAGCACTATGAGAAGCCCTCTGTAAAGCGTAAGAA
>JAZSDI010000120.1:0-2760 GCA_045531045.1 Acutalibacteraceae bacterium
TATTAAGATGTATAACGGCAAAATTGTTGTTGTTAAATATGGCGGAAACGCTATGATGAACGAAGTCCTTGAACAAGAGATATTGCAGGACTTAGTGCTTCTTCACTTGGTTGGAGTAAAGGTTGTTTTAATTCACGGGGGCGGACCCGAAATTACCGAAATGCTTAAAAAAGTTGGCAAAGAAACCAAGTTTGTTGACGGACTCAGAGTGACCGACGGTGAAACTGCCGAGATAGTTCAAATGGTTTTGGCGGGTAAAATTAATAAGAGTCTTGTAAACCTTTTGGGAACAAAGGGCGGCAAGGCAATGGGTATTTCGGGTATTGATGCTCATATCATTGAAGCCGAGGTTAAGGACGAGCGTTTAGGCTTTGTGGGTAACATCACAAAGGTTAATGTTGAACCTATTAAAAACCTTATGGATAACGATTATATACCCGTTATTTCTACCGTTGCTTGTGACGACAAGGGTAATGTTTACAATGTAAACGCTGATACTGCCGCCGCATATATTGCAGGTGCTTTAAATGCAGAGCGTTTGATTTCTATGACCGATATTGCAGGAATTTTAAAGGATAAGGACGACCCGACATCCCTTATTCCTTGCATTGATGTTAATGAGGCAAAGCAACTCTTTAGTGACGGCACAATTTCGGGCGGTATGATACCTAAGGTTGAGTGTTGCTTAGAGGCAATCTCAAAGGGTGTTAAAAAGGTTGTTATAATGGACGGCAGAGTGCCACACTCTTTGCTTATTGAAACCTTGACCGATGAGGGTGCAGGTACAATGGTTATAAAGGAAAAAGGCAATGAATATTAAGGAAAAAGACAGTCTTTATATAGCAAATACCTATGGTAGATTTCCTTTGGTTTTAACAAATGGCAAAGGCTCAAAGGTAACTGACGAAAACGGCAAGGAATATATTGATTTGGCAACAGGTATTGCTGTTAATTCCTTTGGTTATTGTGATGACGAGTGGACTAATGCAGTAACAAGCCAGTTAAATACACTTCAACACACATCGAATTTGTATTATTCAAAGCCTTGCGTGGAATTAGCTGAGCTTTTGTGCGAGAAAACGGGCATGAAAAAGGTTTTCTTTTCAAACTCGGGCGCTGAGGCTAACGAATGCGCCATAAAGGTAGCAAGAAAATATGCCACCGACAAAAAGGGCAGTGATTACAATACAATCATTACCCTTAAAAACAGTTTTCACGGAAGAACAATTACCACACTTGCCGCAACGGGTCAGGATGTCTTTCATAAAGACTTTTTACCTCTTACAGAGGGTTTTACCTATGTAGAGGCTAATAACTGTGAGGAACTTGTTAAAACCGTAGAAAACGGCAAAATTGCGGCTATTATGTTTGAAACAGTTCAGGGCGAGGGCGGTATAAATCCCTTGACTGAGGAATTTGTTAAGACTATATTCGATTTGGCCCAAAAGCACGATATTTTGACTATTGCCGATGAAGTTCAAACGGGTAACGGTAGAACAGGTGAGCTTTACGGTTTTATGAATTACGGCGTTTTGCCCGATATTTTTTCAACTGCAAAGGGTTTAGGCGGTGGTTTACCCATTGGTGCCACTGTTTTGGGAGAAAAGACAATGGATGTGCTAAAAGCGGGTGACCACGGCTCTACCTTTGGTGGAAACCCTGTGGCTTGTGCGGGTGCAATTAGCATATTAAAGCGAATTGACTGCAAACTTTTAAACGAGGTCAAACAAAAATCTCAGTATATAATAGATACCCTTTCAAAATGTAACGGTGTAAAATCGGTAACAGGCAAGGGACTGATGCTTGGCATTGAAACTGTAAAGGATGTAGGTCAGATAATTGCAGAGTGTCAGCAAAGGGGAGTGTTGGTTATAAAAGCCAAAAATAAAGTAAGGCTTTTGCCTGCACTTAATATTCCTTTTGATGAACTCGAAAAAGCCATCAAGATTTTGTGTGAAGTAATTGAGGAGTAATTTATGGACTTTAAGGGAAAAAGTTTTTTAAAGCTTTTAGATTTTTCTGCCGAAGAAATTGATTGTTTGATTGATTTGGCAGGGGAACTTAAAAATAAAAAGAAAATGGGTATTCCCCATAGACTTTGTGACGGCAAAAACATTGCCCTCATTTTTGAAAAAACAAGCACCCGTACCCGCTGTGCTTTCCAGGTTGCGGCTTATGACCTTGGAATGGGTGTGACCTATCTTGACCCTACAGGCTCTCAAATCGGCAAAAAAGAGAGTATTGCCGACACTGCAAGGGTACTGGGCAGAATGTATGACGGTATTGAATACCGAGGCTTTGGTCAAGAAATTGTTGAAGATTTAGCAAAATATGCGGGTGTTCCCGTATGGAACGGTTTGACAAACGAATTCCACCCAACACAAATTTTAGCAGATTTTCTTACAATTAAGGAAAAGTTTGGCTATTTAAAGGGTATTAACTTTGTTTATATGGGCGATGCCAGATACAATATGGGCAACTCTTTAATGGTTGGATGCGCTAAAATGGGTCTGAATTTCACTGCTTGTGCGCCTAAAAAATATTTCCCCGACCAAGCTTTGATTAAAGAGTGCGAGGAAATTGCAAAGCAGTCGGGCGCAACATTGCGTTTTGAAGAAGATCCTGTGAAAGCTACTGAAAACGCCGATGTTATCTACACAGATGTTTGGGTTTCAATGGGTGAGCCTGCTGAGGTTTGGGAGGAAAGAATAAAGGAACTTTCACCCTATCAGGTTAACAAAAAGCTTATGGCAAATGCCA
>JAZSDI010000107.1:0-9582 GCA_045531045.1 Acutalibacteraceae bacterium
TTCAAATTTCACCGTCTCAACCGAACGGGAGTGCAGTGTATGCTTAAGATTGGCTTTAATTGACTTGAAGAACATTATTACTCTCGATACTTTCAAGCCACCCGCTGTTGAACCTGCACATGCGCCGATAAACATTAATAAAAGCAACATTGTCTTTGAAAGCGTAGGCCAAAGATTGAAATCTGTTGTTGCGTAACCCGTTGTCGTCATAATAGACGCTGTTTGGAACGCCGCATATCGAATACTTTCTGAAACACTTGTCATACCTTTTAAATTATTAAAGATATTTACAGCAATAATGCTCGAAGAAACAAAGAAAATAGATAAGTAAACCCACAATTCTTCACTCTTCAAAACCGCCTTAAAGCGTTTTGCCAGAATAAAATAATAAATGTTGAAATTAACACCGAATATTATCATAAATATGGTTATAACCCACTGTAAATATGGACTGTAACCCGCAATACTATCCGCCTTGACACCAAAGCCACCCGTACCTGCGGTGCCAAACATATGTATAAGACTTTCATATAGACTCATACCACCAAAAAGCAAAAAAACAACCTGTAACGCACTCAAAAAAATATAAATCATATACAAGGTTTTGGCTGTGTTCTTAACTCTCGGCAAAAGTTTACCAACAGTGGGGCCCGGCATTTCAGCACGAAGAATATGCATAGTGCGTCCCGAATCCGAAACTAAAATTGCCATTACAAGCACTAAAACACCGACGCCGCCAACCCAGTGAGTAAAGCTTCTCCAAAAGAGCAACCCCTTAGACAAAGCCTCAACATTTGTGAGTATCGAGGCACCTGTGGTTGTAAATCCGCTTACAATTTCAAAAAAAGCATCAATATAGTTCGGAATTTCTCCGCTTATAACAAATGGTAATGCCCCCAAAGCCGACATTATTATCCAAGCAAGTGCTACAATAACAAAGCCCTCTTTTGCAAAGATAACCTTATCTCGTGGTTTTCCTATAATGCTAAGCACCAAGCCTATGCCTAAGCACAAAAGGATAGTTATAGCAAACGCAATAACCACTTCATTTTCTTTGTATATTGTAGAACAAATCAGAGAGGGAAGCATAATAACCGCTTCAAGTTGAGCAATTTTGCCCAACATATAAATTATCATTTTTCCGTTCATAATTTACCTCTGATTCAAAATGTCAGAAAGACGGTTAATTCTCTGACCCGCCGCCAAAATAATAACCTTATCCCCAATTTTTATACAGTCATCACCGGAAGGAATGATAATTTTTCTGTCTCTGATGATACCGGCAACAAGGGTGTTTTTCTTTAAATCAAGTTCCTTAAAGGGTGTGTTAAGCAACGGCATATCGGTTTTAACATTGAATTCCAAAGCCTCTACCATATCATCCATAAGTTTGTAAAGGGTCTCAACACTCGAGTCCTCAGAATTTTGCAGTGCTCTTGCATATCTTAAAATCACATTTGCAATAAGCTTTTTAGGTGTGACAATGGTATCAAGTCCCCAATGCTCAGCCAAAGGTATTAAAGAATTGCGGTTTACATTTGCTATAACCTTAGGAACTCCTTGAGATGAAGCGTAAGAAGAAAGAAGTATGTTTTCTTCGTCCATTTCGGTAAGCGCAACAAAAGCATCTGATGACATAAGTCCCTCTTCAAGCAAAAGCTCGTGGTTGGCGGGGTCGCCGCAAATAACTGTCGCTTTAGGAATAGCCTCGCTTAATTGCTCACAATATTCAATGTTTTTATCAATTATAGTAACCTTACTGCCCGACATTGAAAGTCGTCTTGCAAGGTAAAAAGCTGTTCGGCTAGCGCCTAAAATCATAACATTTTTAGCCTTTGTAGAAACAATACCCATTTCCTTTAATAGCTTAACCATCTCTGAAATTTCAGCCACAATGCCAATTCTGTCTCCGCTCTTGAGAACAAAGTTACCGTCAGGTATATAGGCCTCACTTCCTCTTTTAACAGCACAAATAAGAAATTTTGCCTTGTATTTCGAGCGAAGTTCGCTTAAAGCTACTCCGTCTAAGGGAGAATTATCTTTCAAAACATGCTCTATCATTTCAAAGTTTCTAACGCTAAAAGTCTCCACCTTAGCGGCAGAGGGAAGCTTTAAATTATGAAACAATTCTCTTGAAGCCACAAGTTCAGGATTAATAACCATGGAAAGTTCAAGGTTTTGTTTCATAATGCCAAGGCTTTTATCGTTATATTCAGGTGCTCTTACACGAGCAATGGTGTTTTTAGTTCCCATTTTCTTAGCTAAGAAACAGCTTAACATATTAAGCTCGTCAGAACCAGCCACCGCTATAAGAAGTTCAGCAGATTTAGCGCCTGCCTCCTCTAAAGCATCGGTATCAGCGCAGTTACCGCAAACACCCATTACATCATAGATGTTTGTTATTTCCTCTATAACTGTAGGGTCACGGTCAATTACAACAACATCGTGTCCCTCATCAACAAGGCTTGAAATTAATGTGGTTCCTATCTCACCCGAACCTGCAATAATAATTTTCATAACAAAACCTCTTTCAAAAAGAAAACCTGCCAAATTAAAACAATATTGGCAGGTGTTTTTTTACTTACTGCTTGGAGTTACTCGCCGTATCCTTTGCTATTTCTTTACCGTTTAATACAGCATCAATAGCATCCTTTGCAGTTTCGACTGTATCCATATCAGGTATCATTACATATAATTGCTGTGCAGAATATGAATAGGTAATCTTATTAGCGCCTGTACCGTTAACCGATACAGACTCAAACTGCCACTCTTTACCCATTGAACTCATCTGATAACTTATAAGCTTCTTGATTTCTTTTTCGGAAAAATTCGTTTTTGTATTGTTTGAGATGGACTCAAGCATATCCTCAATATTAGACGGAACAAACATAGCAGGTGAAATAGCCTTTTTAACAACTGCAGAAATAAGTTCTTGCTGATGAATACCTCTTTGGCGGTCACCGTCTGCAAAAAGTTTTCTTTCTCTTACAAAGGCTAAAGCCGCATCACCCATTACAAAATTTTCACCTTTAACAAAGGTATAAGGTTTGCTTGTATAAGAATGAGCACTTGTAAAATTATAATCCGAATGAACAGTAACGCCACCCAGCGAATTTACAATATCGTAAACCGACTTAAAATTAACCTTTGCATAATAGTTGAACTCGATATCGTAAAGCTTCTCCAAGGTAGACATAGAGCATTCTATACCGTAATTTCCGGCATGGGTAAGCTTGTCCATTTTATTCGGATTACCCTCGAGAGGGACATAATAATCTCTTGGTGTTGAAACCATTAAAACCCTTTTATCTTTGGGGTTTATTGCAACTATTATATTAACATCAGATAAACCTTTGTCTTTAATCTCGGTTGAATTTTTAGTATCAACTCCCGAAAGATAAACAATAAAGGATTCTTTTGCAACGTTATCAACCTGGTCCTGGTTTTCACCTGTGCCTAACGCAATATCACCGATAGCGCCGTTTAATATTCCCATATAAGACATACCAAAGCCCGAAACTACAAACATCATAACGCTAAGGCATAAACTTATTATTCTTTTTCTTCCGATTCTTCTCTTTTTGCCTGACAAAAGTTTAATATGCACTCCTGCCAAAATTCCTAAAAGAACGATGAAAATAAAAATATATAAAATCGGGAAAATCTGTATTAAAGTAGCATAAAGAATCAGTGCGATTACCACCATCATCTCGATGGGGAAAAGTATTTTGCTTATTCTGTCCAATATTATTTTAGACTTTGGGGTTTTTGAAACAATGTCCCTGCCGGAAAATGAATTCAAATCTCGGCTTTTTGAAGAGGAATACATATTTGTTTTTGAATGCTTTGAGTGTTTCAAATCAGTTTACTTCCTTTTAAAATTAATTTTCGGTTATCTTATAGGTAGGAACTATCTCAGCCACAATTTTCTTCATGTCGGTAGTTTCTTCCTTGTAAGCCACTTCAAGACGTTTAAGATGCTCTTTAAAAAGCTCATCGTCCATCTCAATAGGCTTTCCGATATGAATAAGTTTGTTTTCTGTTTCCTGCAATCCTTCCTCGTCCATAAGAAGTTCCTCATATAACTTCTCACCGGGACGAAGACCTGTATATTCAATCATAATATCAACATCAGGCTGATAACCCATAAGTTTTATAAGCTTTCTTGCCATATCGGCAATTTTTACAGGCTCACCCATATCGAGAACATAAATTTCTCCGCCCTTAGCATAGTAACCTGCCTGAAGCACAAGTGAAACGGCTTCGGGTATGGTCATAAAGAAACGGGTGATTTCGGGATGCGTAACTGTAACGGGACCGCCTTGCTCAATTTGTTTTTCAAACAAAGGCACAACACTTCCGTTAGAGCCTAAAACGTTACCAAAACGCACTGCAACAAAATCAGTATCTTTTGCTTCACGGTTCATCATCTGAACTATCATTTCGCAAAGACGTTTTGATGCGCCCATTATATTAGTAGGATTAACCGCTTTGTCGGTTGAAATAAGTACAAATTTTTTAACGCCGTATTTAACTGCGGCTTGAGCCAATTTATATGTACCGAAAACATTGTTTTTAACAGCTTCGTTAGGACTATCCTCCATTAGCGGCACGTGTTTATGTGCTGCGGCGTGGAAAATTATGTCAGGTTTATATTGTGATAAGACACGATCAAGTCTTGCGGTATTTCTGACCGAGCCTATAAGCACCTCTAAATCAAGATAAGGATACTTCTTTACAAGCTCCATTTGAATATCATAAGCATTGTTTTCATAAATTTCAAAGATTATAAGCTTTTTAGGTGCAGACATTGCTATCTGACGGCAAAGCTCACTACCGATAGAGCCGCCGCCGCCTGTAACCATTACAACCTTGCCTGAAATATAATTATAAATTTCGTCAAGATTAACCTTTATAGCATCACGCTCTAAAAGGTCTTGAATTTTAACTTTGCGGCGTTTACCCAAAACATACTGACCGCTTACCATCTGATAAATTCCGGGCAAAATTTCAACACTGCATTCGGTGTTACTGCAAATTTCAAGAACCTTTTTTCTTTCCTCAGCACTGCTGCTTGGAATAGCATAGACAATCTTGTTTACTCTATATTTATTTACAGCCTCTACAATATAATCACGACCGCCGACAACCGGAATTCCATCTAAAAGACAACCGACCTTAGATGGGTCATCGTCTATAATACATACCGCTTTAGAGTTGATTTTTTCAGTTCTAGCAATTTCTCTGATAAGAGTTCTTCCAGCCGCACCTGCACCGATAATCATAACCCTCTCATCAGTATTAGAGTGCATCTTTTTTACCATATTTCTGAAATCATATAAAATTCTGCAAGCAAAATGAATAGCAGCTGTGAAAATAAAGTTGATTACTATTGTTATCATATAATAGGACGGTGCCAAGTCAATAAAACCTAAATGATAGGCAATTACCATTGTTACGGAAATAATTGCATAAGAAACAAATATACGCAACAAAATATCCACACTTGCAAAGCTTAAAAAATTATTATAAAGCCTTAAAAGCGCAAAAACAACCACGCAGAATGGCACCCAAATCCAAACTGTTCTAAAAAACTCATTAACATAATTTTGGGGTATATTGCTGGGTGTGAATTCAAATTTTACCCACATAGACGCTAATAGCGACAGCGCAACCGAACAAGCGTCAAGCAAGATTAAAACCGTATAAACCTTTATTTTGCTTTTATAAGTTATTAACCAATTTATCATACCTTTTACTCTCTCTTTTTTATTGATATAGAAAAAGTGTATATCCGTTTATATGATAGCAGATTTGCTCCATTTTTTCAACATATTTCTTTTAAATAGCATCAAACAAAAAAGGCACGGAATTTCTTCCGTGCCTTAAGTCTATTTAATAAACTTATTAACTTGTGAAAACCTGAAAATTAAAGCAGTTGCCACAACCGTTATTATAAGTTCTGGTAACATATAAAGACCATTATAACAAATCGAATAAATGGCAGGTCTGCCAACAAAGGAAGAGCCGAACACCACAAACTTTTCAAAGTTTGCAAATATAATATACCCCGATGCAAAATGGCATAAAAACCTTAAAATGACAGCAAATGCCGTACCTAAAGTGATGTGCAAAACGCCTTTTTTTGCAAAAATTCCCGATATTCCAAGTAAAGTAAAAGGAACAATATAATCAAGCAATATAGTACCTATCAAACAAGCAGGTGTTAGTCCCCAAGCAAAAAGCCCATCCACCGAAATTCCCAATCCCAACTGGATTAAAGAATATACAAAAGCGGCGCCTATGCCCCATTTTACCCCTAAAGCACAGGAAATAAACACAATGGGCACCATAGACATTAATGTGACCGACCCACCAAGCGGCATATTTATAACCTTAATCATACTAAGTCCCGTTGCCAAGGCAATAAAAACCGAGCTAAGGGTCATTTTGGAAATAGAAGTTTTTCTGTTTTCTTTCATTTTTTTCTTCTCCTTTTTGTTTTTGCAATTACCCGAAGTCTAAAGGTTTTTCGTTTTCCGGACAACGAAAAAGCCACAGGCAATTCTACCTGTGGCAATACTTTTAGCGTATTTCCCTACGGCGGCATTATCCGCATCAGGTTAAAGGTCGAAATCATAAACAGGATTTCCTCTCAGCCCGAGTTTCATCGAGCTCCCTATTGCAAATTGATTATACCACTTTAAATTTCCATAGTCAAGTTTTTATTTATCTGTGTTGAAACTGCAAAAGTTTTATTGTATAATAACTTAAGTTAAGAGGTGAAACAATGAATATTGCTTTTTATACCTTGGGTTGCAAGGTTAATCAATATGAAACACAAAGTCTTAGAGAGCTTTTTGTAAACAAGGGTCATAATGTGGTTTCCCACCGTGATGATTTCGACTGTATCGTTGTTAATTCCTGCACGGTTACTGCCGAAAGTGACCGCAAGACCCGTCAGCTTTTAAACCGTTTTCGCCGTGAAAACCCGAAAGCCTTAATTGTGCTAACAGGCTGTATGGCACAGGTTTTAAAGGATACCTCCAACATAAATGCCGATATTATTATGGGCAACACCGATTTAGTAAAGCTAGTCAGCTTGGCAGAAAAAGGCGAAAAGACAAACCAAATCGACCCACACACAAGAGACGAAGCCTTTAACACACCCCTTATTTCAGATTTTGCCGAGAGAACAAGGGCATACCTTAAAATCGAGGACGGATGTGAAAGATACTGCACCTATTGTATGATTCCATATGCCAGAGGTTTTGTTCGTTCAAAGCCTTTGGCGGATATTGAAAAAGAGGCTTCAAGCCTTGCTTTAAAGGGTTTCAAAGAAATTGTGCTTGTTGGAATTAATCTTTCGGCTTATGGCAAGGGCGAAGATATAAACCTTTGCGATGCAGTTGACACTGTGTGCAGTATTAACGGCATCAAAAGAGTGCGTTTAGGCTCCCTTGAGCCCGACCATATAAGTGATGAAATGCTTACACGCTTTTCGCAACAAGAAAAGTTTTGCCCCCAATTTCATCTATCTTTACAGTCGGGTAGCGACAGTGTGCTTAAAAGAATGAACAGACACTATGATTCGGCATTTTATGAGGATTTGGTAAACAGGATTCGCAAAAATTTCCCCGATGCCGCAATTTCTACCGATATTATGGTGGGCTTCCCCGCTGAAACCGAAGAAGAATTTGAAGAAAGTCTTGCCTTTGCTAAAAAAATCGGCTTTGCAAAGACCCATGTTTTTGCTTATTCAAGACGTGCGGGTACTGTTGCCGACAAGATGGATTTTCAAATTTCAAACGCCCAAAAGGCTGAGCGCAGCCAAAAAATGATAAAAGCCACCCTTGAAAGTGAGGCAGGTTTCTTAAATTCTCTTGTAGGTCAAACACTTGAAGTTTTATTTGAAACCGAGGAAAAGGGCAAATGGGTGGGATACACTAAAAATTACGCCCGAGTGGAAACCACCTCAAAAGAAAATCTTAGCGGCAAACTTTTAAACGTTAAGATAATTTCCGCCTTTGGCGAGACAGTTGAGGGTGAAATAGTATGAGTATATGCTATATTTTCGGCTCCGCTTTGGGAGAGCCTGACTTCTTTAAACCAAACGAAAGTGACCTTGTAATTGCCGCTGATGCAGGTTATTTAAAGCTTAAAAAATTGGGTATCACTCCCGATTTAGCGGTGGGAGATTTTGATTCCTTGGGCGAAATTCCGACCGACACCGAGGTTGTAATGCACCCCGTTAAAAAGGACGATACCGACACACTTTTGGCTATAAAAATCGGCATAGAAAAAGGCTTTAAGGAGTTTCATTTTTATGGTTGCACGGGAAACCGCTTAGACCATACATTTGGTGCTTTGCAAAACCTTTCATTTTTAGCCGAAAGAGGCTGCAGAGGTTATTTATTCGGCGAGGATTTTATCTCAACCGCCATTAAAAATGACAGTTTGGAGTTTGGCGAAGAAAGACAGGGCAACATTTCGGTTTTTGCCGCAACAAGCGAATGCGAAATATCTATAGACGGGCTTTTATACACCACAAAAAACAAAAAAATCACCTATGATTTCCCCATAGGTGTTAGCAACGAATTTATTGGCAAAAAGGCAAAAATCACAGCCCTTAACGGCACAGCGATTATAATTTATAAAAGATAAAACCACCCAAAAGGGTGGTTTTTTAATTAATCAATCTCAACCGAAACGGTTTCATTTTTTCTGGTGGCGGCAGCACGCATTACAACACGGATAGCGTTGGCAATTCTGCCTTGCTTTCCGATAACACGACCCATGTCGCCCTCAGCAACGTGAAGATGGTAAACTGTAACGCCGTCCTCGTTGGGCTCGTCAACAGTAACCTCTACAGCCTCTGGATTTTCAACCAAACCCGAAGCCAAAGATACTAAAAGTTCTTTCATGGTAAATTCCCCTGTTAAAGATTAAAGTACACCGTTCTTCTTGAGTAAAGCCTTAACTGTATCAGTAGGCTGAGCTCCGTTAGAAATCCACTTTTTAGCCTTCTCACTGTCGATATTTACGATAGCGGGGTCTTTAGTGGGGTCATAGGTGCCGATTTCCTCGATAAAGCGACCGTCTCTGGGGTAACGGGAATCAGCAACAACTACACGGTAGAAAGGAGCACGCTTTGCGCCCATTCTGCGAAGTCTGATTTTAACTGCCATTGTTTTTCCACCTCCGTTTGTGAAATTTATATATTTAAGATTTTAAACCTTAAAAACCGAAATTACCGAAGTTAGAGGGCAAATTCATACCCCTCATCATCTTCTTTTTACCGCCCTTTGAGTTCATTTGCTTGAACATCTTTTTCATTTGTTCGTATTGCTTCATAAGGCGGTTTACATCCTCAACCTTAACTCCCGCACCTGCGGCAATTCTCTTTCTTCTTGAGGCATTTATAATGTCAGGCTTGGCTCTCTCCTTTTTGGTCATCGAGGTTATAACCGCCTCGATGCGAAGCATCTGCCTGTCATCAATATCAACATCTCTTAACTGTTTTTCCATACCGGGCATCATTGAAAGGATGCTTTTTATTGAGCCCATTTTCTTAATTTGATG
>JAZSDI010000052.1:0-2018 GCA_045531045.1 Acutalibacteraceae bacterium
AACGTAGGGACGTATCGCATACGTCCCTGCTTTTTTCCATATATTTTATTTTTCGTCAATCCATTTTTTGATAGATTCTTCCGTAGCTCCGTTGAGCAGTTTCGCTTCAACCCAGTCGATTTCAGGATATGCGGCTTTGAATTCTTTGAGAGCCTTTTCGGGAGTGCTGCCACCTGATGTCGCAAACATCATGACTTTCTTTCCTTCAAATCCGTATTCTTCAACAAACGAATTTATAATGGTAGGAGCGGTGTACCACCAAATTGGAAAACCGATGTAAATGACATCGTAGTCATCGTGGTTTTTCAAGTCTTTGATGAAAGCAGGACGGAAGGAGCGGTCGTTCATCTCAACACTGCTCCGTGAAGTCTTGTCTGTCCAGTCAAGGTCGGCTTGCGAATAAGGCACTTCAGGTCTGATTTCAAAAATGTCGGCACCTGTGATGTCGGCAATCTGCTTCGCTACGGCTTCGGTGTTGCCCGTGGCGGAAAAATAAGTCACTAACGTTTTCATGTTCTTGTCGTTTTGAGCGCAGCTTGTTAATGTTGTTAATATCACTGCAAAGATTAATATTCTTTTCATAAAACAAAAGTGTTTAATAAATTCTTCATCGAAAGTACAAATTTAATGTTTTATTGTTTTCATTAAGCATTTATTTCTCTGTATTAATCAATAAGGTGTAAAGGTAATAAAGGTTTAAAGGTTTGAAAGTATTAAAGGTGTTAAAGGTAATACTTATAACTTTACTTCATTACTCCATTACCCCTTTAACCCTTTTCATCCTTTCCCCTCCTCATTTTCTCAAAAATAGCCAGAAAAAATTTGTTATATATATGTTTATCTGTATATTTGACCCCGATAATTTAAACTTTACCATTTAAAAGCTTGTGTGATAGACTACGGACTTGAAAGAATTATCGGTTAAGGATATTTACGCTCGTGCTATAGACAATACGCTTAGATCTATTTTGAAGGCGATGAACATCAAGAAGATCTTTATTCCTGAGAGCTATGCTGCACGATTGTTCTCAAAAATGCTTAGCGATGAAAACAGTGTGATGGAATAAGTCTCGCTCCTATTAATTAATAAGTGTAAAGTTACTAGAGGTGATAAAGGCAATAAAGGATTAAAGGTTTAAAGTTAATAGTTGATAGTTGAGGATGTGGATTTATATGTCGTCAAAGAACAAGCATCCTCTGTGTTCTTCGCGTCTCTGCGAGATTTTGCCTTGTAGCCTTGTAGACTTGTTGTCTTGTTGCCTTGAAAAAACCGTGCTAAAAGGCTCTGTTTTTCTTCTGATTTTTGGATTTTGTGATATTTTTCCGTCCGGACTGCTCCTAAAATGGAGTAAAAAAGGCGAAAAAAAGCGTAAAAACGTAATAAAATTACATGAATTTGAATATTTTTATTATGTAACACATTGGAAATCATCCGAAATGAAAATAATTCAAAAAAAGTGAAAAAAAGTTTAGAAAAAAGTTGGAGTTAAATGAAAAAGTCGTACCTTTGCACTCGCAAAACAGGGGGAACGGTGCTGGATGATGAGAGAGAGTTTTTGCGAAAGTTCTTTGAGAGAATGATCCAAGCAAAGTCTGAAAGGTAAGTGTAAAAAACCTTATCAATTCCAAAAAGATAAATCCGAGTCAAGACAGAAAAAAGCAAAAAAGAAATACAATTTACAAAGAAGAGTTTGATCCTGGCTCAGGATGAACGCTAGCGGCAGGCCTAATACATGCAAGTCGAACGGTAAATGGCCCTTCGGGGCTGTGAGAGTGGCGCACGGGTGCGTAACGCGTATGCAACCTACCCAATGCTGGCGGATAGCCCGGAGAAATCCGGATTAAGCCGTCATGAGGAGCCTGAGGGGCATCCCTTTGGTTTCAAATATTCATAGGCGTTGGATGGGCATGCGTGCTATTAGATAGTTGGCGGGGTAACGGCCCACCAAGTCGACGATAGCTAGGGGATCTGAGAGGACGGTCCCCCACACTGGTACTGAGACACGGACCAGACTCCT
>JAZSDI010000060.1:0-3660 GCA_045531045.1 Acutalibacteraceae bacterium
ATGTTGCTGACCCTTGGTATTACGGCAATTTTGATGTTACCTTTTCGGATATAGAAAAAGGTTGCAAAGCACTACTTGAAAGTTTAATTTAAAAGTAGTATAATGGCTATGGTTAGTCGAAACACTCTTGTTTCGACACAAAATCTTTGATTTTGTAACAAATTTCTTTCGGAATTTGTCCATATCCATTGCAATGAGTGTCGTGCAAAATTAAATTTTGAAATTTAATTTTGCCAAAGCCACTTAATAAGTGGCTTGTCGAAGCGCTTTTCAGCGTTTCGACAAACTACAATCATTATAATAACATTTATGAAATTCAAAGTCAGGTGAAAATTATGTCAGAAAAAAATACTCAGGGCTGTTCAGGTAACTGCAATTCCTGTTCTTCAAACTGTAAAGGAAAAGACCCTCAAAGTCTTATTGAGCCAACGGGCGAATACAATAACATTAAACACGTTATCGGCATTGTAAGCGGTAAGGGTGGCGTTGGTAAATCAATGGTTACCTCTATGCTTGCCGTTGCTCTTTCCAAAAAGGGATATAAGGTAGGTATTCTTGATGCCGATATCACAGGTCCTTCTATTCCAAAAACCTTTGGTATAAACGGTAATGTTTTCCAAAACGAAATCGGCATTTTACCCGCCGAGACCAAAAACGGAATCAAAATTATGTCTATAAATCTTCTTTTGCCCGACAAGGAGTCCCCTGTTGTTTGGCGAGGTCCCGTTATTGCAGGTGCTGTTAAACAATTCTGGCACGATGTTGTTTGGGGCGACCTTGATTATCTTTTAATCGACTGCCCTCCCGGAACGGGCGATGTTCCCCTAACAGTATTCCAGAGCATTCCTCTTGATGGTGCGGTTATTGTAACCTCTCCTCAAGACCTTGTTTCAATGATAGTTAAAAAGGCTTATAACATGGCTAAAATGATGGATATCCCCGTTTTAGGTATTGTTGAGAATATGAGTTATGTTGTTTGCCCCGACTGTGGAAAAGAGTTCACAATTTTCGGCAGTGGCAGTGAAACTGTTGCCGAAGAATTAGGCGTTAAATTGCTCGGCAAAATGCCTATTGATGTCTCCCTTACCCAAATGGTTGACAATGGCTCTTTTGAATTGATTGAAACCAATTATTTGGATAAAGCAGTTGAAGAAATCATTAATAGTTAAAATTAAAACAGCTCAGTTTCCTGAGCTGTTTTTTATATCTTCTCTAAAAATTCGTTAGTAAAGTTATCAAGCTTATTATAATCAATAGCGTCAATATAAAATTTCTCCAAATCGTCGTGAACCTTCTTTGCAAGTTTAAGTGTGTCAACCGCCGAGTTCAAAAGTTCGTTTGCGGCTTTTTTATTGTATTTGAGCCTTTTCACATTAAGCTTATCTTTATCTACAAAGCGTTCAAAATGCACCCGTCGAGAGTCACAATTAAAGTGTATAAAGTTGTTTTCGGTAACAACTGCAAAGTTTAGTTCAGGGATAACAATATGCTCTAAATACTGCGGCAAGAAAGGATTTTTAAAACTTAAAACTCTAAAGCCCATATTAAGTGCAAAAGCTCTGATTTCTTTTAAAATTTTGTTGCTCACCGCACCGTACATATCTTTGATTATTACGGGAGAGCTTGTGTATTTAAAAATCGTTTCGGGGAAAAATACAACACCCTGAGGCGAAACAGCACTTAAAAACCTTACCTTTTCCTCAGACTTTTTGCCCTTGCCCTTAATATTTTTTCTGCAAAGTTTCAAGGCGTAATCTTTAATTTTCGTTTCATTAATTGCCTTTTGCTCTCTTAAAAAATTATCTTTCAACAAATTACCCGCAGTCAAAAGATAAATCGAAGCCGTTTTGTGAAGCACCTTATTGTTATTTGTAACGGCAATAATTTCGCTTTGTCTTCCGCTTAGTTTCTCGGTATCCCAAAATTCACCAAAGTATAAAATATTCTCAACCGCACCCGCATATTTAGGGTCGGTAGTATGAGGCGCTGTGCCGTCCATTATAACGGTTTTTATCTCGGGGATAACTACTAAATCAAGCGAGTCGGGGTCACTGCTGCAAGGGCAAATATGAGGCTTATATCCCCTATCCTGACAAGCCTTTGCAACTTTTTTCATAAAGGTTGATTTGCCCGTACCCGGACCGCCCTTTATAATATAGGCTTTCCATCCATCATTCGGGTCATATGATGTATCAAAATATGAAACAAATCCCTCACAAGAATTAGAAGCTAAAAAATATTTTTTCAAACTTTCCATAAAAAACACCTATTTTCTGCTTTTTATTATAGTTTATTCTTTAAATTATCTTTTGACACATTGGTGTTTTTATGATATGATACCTTAAGAGTCGGTTAGACGGTTGCGAGACCTTGGTCTTGAGGAAAGTCCGAGCCCCACAGGGCAGAATAGCGGCTAACCGCCGCCGAGGGTGACCTTAGGGAAAGTGCAACAGAGATATACCGCCTTGTTTTCAAGGTAAGGGTGGAAAGGCGAGGTAAGAGCTCACCTATCACACGGGAACGTAGTGATACTGTAAACCCTATTCGGAGCAACGCTAAGTGTGGCTATACATTTGCCCGATGTGCCACGAAAAGCGGCTTGAGTGTTGGAGCAATCCTGCACCCAGATAGATAACCGTCCACGACAGAACTCGGCTTACCGACCGACTCTATATAAAAAAGCACCCTTAAAGGGTGCTTTTAGTTTTATATGTTGAATAACAATTCACCGTAGCTTGGATATGGCCAAATACTTGCAGGAACAACACACTCGGCACTGTCGGCATATTTTCTTATATCCTCCATAAGTTTTAAAACCTTATCGTGATAGAAAACAGCCATTTCATAAACATCGTTAATTTTTTCAGATGCCGCAACAGCCATTTTAAGCTCATTTGTAAGAGCAAAAATTTCTTTTTCAGCAGCAGAGAGACGGTAAATCAATTCTCTCTCCACATCACTGTTAATACCGCCAATCTTATTTTTGTTTAGAAGTGTTGTGCAAAGCTTGTCAGTATAAGAAGAAATCACAGGCACAATCTCTTTATTCATCATATCAATAAGGGTCAGAGCCTCAATATGAATTATCTTAGTGTAGTTTTCTAAGATAATGTCAACTCTTGAGTTAATTTCAGTGCGAGAGAAAACACCGTGCTTTTCGAACATCTTAATGTTTTCTTCGTTCTTAAGTAAAGGTAAAGCATCAACAGTGCTCTTAAGATTTAAGAGTCCCCTATTTTCAGCTTCCTTTTCCCACTCTTTTGAATAACCGTCGCCGTTGAAGATAATTCTGCGGTGGGTATCCATAACTTCCTTAACAATGCAGTTTACCTCATCTTCAAAAGAATCGACATTTTCAAGTCTATCCGCAAACTCAGAGAAAACATCGGCAACCATAGTGTTAAGCATAACGTTAGTATCCGAAATTGAGGAAGCAGAGCCTAAACCTCTGAATTCAAACTTATTACCTGTAAATGCAAAGGGTGAAGTGCGGTTACGGTCTGTGTTATCCTTTTTAAAAGCAGGGATAATCTCCGCACCAATATTCATTTTAGCACCCTTAATATTATCGTGATGTGTACCACAAGCAATATCCTCTAAAATGCTCTCCAAATCTTCACCAAGGAATATGGAAACAATAGCAGGAGGAGCTTCATTAGC
>JAZSDI010000121.1:0-5566 GCA_045531045.1 Acutalibacteraceae bacterium
TAAGATTTTAAGACCTAAGATTATGGCAACGCTTCCTGCGGGTCTTACCGAGCTTCAACACCACTCTCTTCAAAATGTTATTGAGGGTGCGGGCGGAAGAAATGTTTTCATAATCGAAAGTCCTTTGGCGGTGGCTTTTGGGCTTGGTCTTGATTTTTCCACTCCGAGAGGCTCCTTGATTGTTGATATCGGGGCGGGAAGTACCGATATTGCTGTTGTATCAATGGGCGGAATTTCGGTTTGCGAGTCTTTTAAAACCGCTTCTTTTGATATTGATAACCAAATTATCAGATACATTAAAAGAGAGTATAATATCGAAATTGGCAATTTGATGGCTGAAAGCATAAAGATTAAAATTGGTGCGGCAATAAGACGCCCTGTTGAGATTGCAATGGTGGCTAAAGGTCAAAATGTTTTCACGGGTCTGCCCGAAAGTTTTGAAATAACCGCTGATGAAATTTATGACGCTATTTCTGATACGGTTGATGCAATCTGTAACGCTGTTAGAGAGGTTATAAACAAAACTGACCCAGATTTAGTTTCGGATATTTGTGAGGATGGTCTTTATCTTTGTGGCGGCGGATGTCAACTTACAGGTTTTGACAAAAAACTTAGTGAATATCTCGGTATTCCAGTTAATGTTTTGCCTGACCCGTCATACAGTGTTGTAAAGGGTGCCGCTGCAGCACTTAAAAATCCCGATATGCTTAAAAATGTTGATTATCGTATGCGTTCTATAAAGGAACTCGAGATTGAGTAAAATTAACACTTTAAAGCGTTAAAGTTTTGTGCAGTTTGCCAGTTGACAAATGGTAATTTTAGGTGTAAAATTAACCTTAGATTTTTCGAAAGAGGGTGAACAGATTGTTTAGCTTTACTTATAAGTTTTACTTTTTTAATAAGGGCTTGTCTGTTTACCGAAAAAGTTTCTAAAACTTAAAGTAATCAGTAAGCCCGTAACTGTCATGCTTATTTTAAGCAGAAGGTTGCGGGTTTTCTTTTGAAAGGAAGCAAATTATGATAAACGAAAAAATGTTAGGTCTTGGTAATAAGCGTTCGGTTATTCGTGAAATTTTTGAATACGGAACCCGCCGCAGAAGCGAAATCGGTGCCGATAAGGTTTATGATTTCAGTTTAGGAAATCCAAGTATTCCCGCACCCGAAAAGGTTAAAGAGGTTTTACTTTCTTTGATAGAAAATACCGAGCCTACAAAACTTCACGGATATACATCTGCTCAAGGTGATTTGGGAGTCAGAACCGCTATTGCTGACAACATTAATGAGCGGTTTTATGCAGGTGCCACACCTAATTTATTGTATATGACCTGTGGTGCCGCTGCATCTTTGACGATTTCTCTTAATGCTCTTTTAAATGAAGGAGACGAGGTTATTGTTTTAGCACCGTTTTTCCCTGAATACACAGTATTTATTGAAAAAGCGGGTGGCAAGGCGGTTGTTGTAAAATGCCGTGAAGAAGATTTCCAAATTGACTTTGAGGCTTTGGCAAAAGCAATAAACTCTAATACAAAGGCAATAATCGTTAATTCACCAAACAATCCTTGCGGAGTAGTGTTAAGTGAAGAAACCATTTCTAAACTTGCAGAAGTTTTAAATGAAAAGCAAAAAGAATTTGGCACTGATATTTTTGTTATTGCGGACGAGCCTTACAGAGAACTTGTTTACGGCGATGTGGTTGTGCCTTATATTCCTAACTACTATGACAACACACTTGTGTGTTATTCATACAGTAAATCACTTTCATTACCAGGGGAAAGAATAGGTTACATATTTGTTTCTCCAAAGGTTCAAAATTCTGCCGATGTCTATGCCGCTGTTTGCGGTGCAGGCAGAGCCTTAGGTTTTGTTTGCGCACCAAGTCTTTTGCAGTATTTGGTAGCAAAATGCCAAGGTTTAACAGGTGATATAGAGGCATATAAACAAAACCGTGATATTTTATATAACGCTTTGGTTGAATACGGATATACAGTTGCTAAACCCGACGGCGCATTTTATTTATTTGTAAAATCTCCCGAAGAAGACGCAAATGCTTTTTGTGAAAAGGCAAAGAGTGAAGAAATTTTAATTGTTCCAGGTGATGATTTCGGATTTAAGGGTTATGTGCGAATCAGTTATTGCGTAGCGCTTGATACCATTAAAAATTCTTTAGATGGATTTAAAAGACTTATAGAACAATATAGGTGATAAAGATGACTGAGCTTGAAAAAGCAAGACAAATTATAAACGAAACCGACAAAGAAATGGCAAAGCTTTTCGCAAAAAGAATGGCGGCGGCAAAAAAGGTTGCAGAATATAAAAGACTTCACGGTTTGCAGGTTTTGGACCCTCAAAGAGAAAAAGAGGTTATTGACCGCAATGTAAGTGAATTTGAAAATGAAGAATTAAAGTCTTATTATTCGACCTTTTTGACTAACAATATGGAAATTTCAAAGGCATATCAGCATAGGCTTCTTGAGGGTATGCGAGTGGCTTTCAGCGGTGTTAAGGGTGCTTTTGCCGAGGTTGCCTCTAAAAGAATATTCCCTGATGCTGTGACTGTTGCCTTTGCTGATTTTAAAGAGGCCTATAATTCGGTTGTAAGCGGTGTTTGTGACTGTGCGGTTTTACCTTTGGAAAACAGTTTTAACGGAGATGTGGGAACTGTTTTGGACTTGGCGTTTTTCGGCTCTTTGCATATTAACGGTATTTATGACATCGGTATCACTCAAAATTTATTGGCAAATGAGGGTGCCGATTTAAACACCATTAAACAGGTGATTTCTCATCCTCAAGCGCTCGGTCAATGCGCTGAGTTTATAAAAAAATATAATCTTGAAGCGGTTGAGTCAATAAATACCGCCGTTGCATCAAAACAAGTGGCAGAATCTGGCAGAATAGACATCGCTTCTATCGGAAGCGAGGAAGCCGCTTTAGAATACGGTCTTAAAATTGTTAAGTCACATATTAACGAATCCGGCACCAATACAACCCGTTTTGCAGTTTTTTCAAGAACAAAAAAACAAGCGTCTTTAGATGATAGACATTTTGTTATGCTCTTTACCGTTAATAATGAGGCGGGTGCCTTGGGTAAAGCTATTTCAATTATTGGAGATAACGGCTTTAACCTTAAAGCATTGAAAAGCCGCCCCACAAAAGAGCTTGTTTGGAGTTATTATTTCTACGCCGAGGGCGAGGGTAATATCAATAGTGAGAAGGGCGAAAAAATGCTTAAAGAACTGTCTATGAAATGCAGTGAACTTAAGGTTTTAGGCAGTTTCGAAAAGGAGATAATGCTTTAATGATTATTCCTGTAAAAACAAACACAGGTGGATATAACATATACCTTGAAAGAGGAATACTCGCAAAGTCGAGCACTCTTATAAACCTTAATAGAAAGGTTTTAATTGTAACCGACAGCGGTGTTCCCGAAAGTTATTCAAAAACTGTTGCATCTCAGTGCAAAGAAGCCTTTGTGATGACTATAAATCAAGGTGAAAATTCAAAAAATTTTGATAATTACAAGTCGCTTTTGTCTGAGATGGTAAAAAAAGGCTTTACCCGTAGTGACTGTGTTGTTGCAGTGGGTGGCGGAGTTGTTGGCGACCTTGCAGGTTTTGTGGCGTCTTCTTATATGAGGGGTGTTGATTTTTACAATATCCCAACAACAGTTTTATCTCAGGTTGATTCCTCGGTTGGCGGAAAGGTTGCTATTGACTTTGAGGGCTTTAAAAACATTGTCGGTGCTTTTTATCCACCTAAAGCGGTTATAATTGACCCTGATACGCTTAAAACTTTGGATGAACGACAAATTTCAAACGGTCTTGCTGAGGCTGTTAAAATGGCACTGACGGGAGACAAAGAACTTTTCGAGCATTTTGAAAAGGGCGATTATGATATAGAGTATGTAATTGAGAAATCGCTTAAATTCAAAAAAAGCGTTGTAGAAGAGGACGAAAAGGAAGCGGGACTCAGAAAAATCCTTAATTTCGGTCATACCTTGGCACACGCTATTGAAACAAATGCTGATTTTAAGGATATTTATCACGGCGAGGCAGTGGCATTGGGTATGATTCCCATGTGCTCTGACGAGATAAAACCCCGACTTTTAGCAGTCCTTAAAAATTTGAATTTACCGACTGAATTGAATTTTGATAAAAAGCAATTAATTGATGCAGTTTATCACGATAAAAAGGCTGAGGGGACAGATATAACGGTTGTTTTTGTGCCCGAGGTTGGCAAATGGGAAATGAGAAAACTTTCAATTTCTCAGTTTGAGAGAGGTCTTAAAATATGAAAAACACCTTTGGAAATAATGTATCAGTAACCCTTTTCGGCGAAAGCCATGGAGAGGCTGTCGGTGCGGTTATTGACGGCTTGGCGGCAGGAATTGAGGTTAACACTGATTTTATAGCAAGTCAACTTAACTTGCGCCGACCTGTTGGCAGTATTTCAACACCAAGAGCCGAAAAAGACAATTTCAAAATTTTAAGCGGTGTTTTCGAGGGTAAGACAACGGGTACACCAATTTGTACTGTAATACCGAATGAAAATACACACTCGGCTGATTATGATGAAACCCGTTTTAAAATGCGACCCTCTCACGCAGATTTTACTGCAAATGTAAAATATAACGGTTTTGAGGATTATCGAGGCGGCGGTCATTTCAGCGGTAGAGTTACTGCGGCGCTTGTGGCTGTTGGGGCCATTGTTATTAGTGCTTTAAGAGAAAAAGGAATACTTATCGGCACACATATATCTAAAATTGCCGATATTTCTGATAGAAATTTTGAGAATATTGAAGCCGATATTAAGGCTTTAAATGATATGCAATTTGCAGTTTTGGATTCTCAAAAAGGCGAGGAAATGCAAAAGAAAATCAAAGAGGTCAGAGCAGAGGGAGACAGCGTTGGGGGTGTGCTTGAAACTGTTGTCCACGGTATTCCCGCAGGTGTTGGGGAGCCTTGGTTTGACAGTGTGGAGAGTATGCTTTCACACGCTCTATTCTCAATACCAGCAGTTAAGGGTGTTGAGTTTGGGGCAGGATTTTCTCTAGCCCAAATGACAGGTTCTGTCGCTAACGACCCCTTTGAATTTGTTGAGGGCAAAATTGTTACTAAATCAAACAATAACGGCGGTATAAACGGCGGTATCACAAACGGTATGCCGATAATTTTCCGCACAGCAATTAAGCCTACACCCACAATTTCAAAAGAGCAGGAAACTGTTGATATTAGAGATAATTCAAACACTGTTTTGGCTGCAAAGGGCAGACATGACCCTTGCATAGTTCACAGAGCAAGAGTTGTTGTTGACAGTGTTGCCGCAATTACTCTTTGCGACCTTTTATCCGCAAAGTTTGGAACCGATTGGATGGCAAAATAATGGAATACGGATTAATTGGCGAGAAGCTATCCCACAGTTTTTCAAAAGAAATTCATAATGTCTTAGCAGATTATCTTTATGAAATAAAGGAAATTTCTCCCGAAAATCTTAAAGGATTTATGCTTTTGAAGGATTTTAAAGCAATAAATGTAACCATTCCTTATAAAGAGGCTGTAATTCCTTATTT
>JAZSDI010000131.1:0-2300 GCA_045531045.1 Acutalibacteraceae bacterium
AAAGGCATCTAAATTTTCACCGCAGATACAAAAATCAAAACCGCTCTCGGTCTTCGCAAAAACGCCTCTTATTCCACCGTAAAGCTTATGTAAGGAGTCTGCAAACATCTGCAAATCCTTAATAGAAAAATCATTTTCAAAAACCGCAGTTTTATCACTTTCAGGAACGAATTGTGAAGATTTTAATTTAATTATCTCATACCTTAAGGCAGTGATTTGAGTCTTTTGTTCGTTTAGGGTTTCAAGCAAACGCTCAACACCTAAAGCAGTCTCGTTTTTGGCGGTAGCAAGTAAAGAAGAAATTTTGCGGACATTTTGGTATTTTTCGTTATAATCCTCTAACGCTCTTTTTCCCGCTTTCAGCTCTATTCTGATACCGCCTCTCAGCTTCTCAGCACCAAGTAGTTTTATGAGGCCAATTTGCCCTGCCGTTTTAACATGGGGAGCACAACAAGCGCACATATCAGTGTTTTCTATTTCGACAATTCTAATGTCACCCTCTAATTCCTTTTTGCTTCGGTAATTAAGGCTTTTAAGGGTTTCATCGTCGGGATAGAAACAGTTAAAAGCAACATTTTCAAAAACCTTTTGGTTCGCCTGTTTTTCAATCTTTAAAATCTCAGCCTCGTTTAAAGGTTTATCAAAATCTAAGGTTACAATATCCTCACTTAAATGAAAGCCAACATTTTCGCAACCGTATAAAGAGTTAGCAATACCAGACACAATATGCTCGGCAGAGTGCTGCTGCATAAAATCAAAACGGCGTTCAAAATTAATTTCACCCTCGACAGTTTCGCCGACTTGCAAAGGCTTGTCCGTTATATGAAAAATGGTTTCGTTTTTTATTTGGACATCTAAAACCAAAGCCTCTCCAAGTGTGCCTTTGTCAGCCTTTTGACCGCCTGCTTCGGGGAAAAATGCGGTTTTATCCAAAACAACGACCCAACCGCTATCGCACTTTTCACACTCTAAAACAGTGGCGGTAAAGTTCTTTAAAAAGGAATCGTTATCGTATAACCTTTGTGTCATCCCAATTTCTCCTGAACAATGTGAGCCGCTTTATAAATATCTCCACCGCCCATTGTGATTACAATATCATTTTCCTTGGCGGTTTTAATGATTTCGTCGGCAATATTTTCAAAGCCATCAACCACAACTGCATCCTTTAATTCTTTGGCAATATCCTCGGAATAAATGTTATAGGTGTTAACCTCTCTTGAACCCATAATTGGGGTTAAAATAACCTTGTCGGCAATGGAAAGCGCCTCAATAAATTCATCCTTTAAAAGTGCAGTTCTCGAAAATGTAAAGGGTTGGAAAACTGCAATAACATTATTGTAACTAAGTTCTTTGGCAGCACTGAGGGTTGCCTTAATCTCGGTAGGGTGATGGGCATAATCGTCAGCCAAGGTAAAGCCGTTGTACTCACCCAAAAACTCAAAGCGTCTACCCGCACCTGTAAAACTTTCCAAAGATGCAGCAATATCATCAGGTGCTATACCCTCGCTATAGCAAACTGCAAAACCTGCAAGTCCGTTATAAACATTGTGTTTGCCAGGAATATGCATATTAAGTCTTGTAAGCTTTTCGCCCCTATACATAACATCAAAGCAAAAACCAAATTTCCCGCTTTCGATGTTTTCAGCATAAAAATCGTTTGTGTTTTTAAGACCATAGGTCATATACTGACTGCAATTCTCGGTAGCTTTAAGGCAAAGTTCATCATCGCCGTTTACAAAGCACAGACTTGCCATATTAACAAACTTGGAAAATGAATTTACAAGATTATCCATTGTCTTGAAATAATCAAGATGGTCATTGTCAATATTTAAAAGTACAGCCTTATCGGGTGAGAGCTGTAAAAATGTATCAACAAACTCACAAGACTCGCAAACCATAGTGTCGCTATCCCCTGCAATGCCGTTGGAATTAATAAGCGGCAATTTTCCGCCGATAACTGCAGTTGGATTTTGCTTGTTTAAAATCAAAATATGTGTTATCATAGAGGAAACGGTAGTTTTGCCGTGGGTACCGCAGACGCCGATAACATTATCGTAATAGCGTGTGAGGGCGCCAAGCATGTGCGACCTTTCCATCAAAGGAATACCGAGTCGCTTTGCTTCAACTATCTCGGGGTTTTCCTCGCTTATTGCGGCAGAATAGATTACAAGTTCTGCATCCTTCACATTTTCGGCGCTATGACCCATATAAACCTTAATTCCTAAAGCCTTTATACGCTTTAGAGGGTCGCTTTCGTTATTGTCGGAGCCTGTGAGAATATAACCCTTGCTGTGTAAAAT
>JAZSDI010000075.1:0-7681 GCA_045531045.1 Acutalibacteraceae bacterium
TGATGTAATAAGAAAAGCCCATCCCGACTCGGTTATTATTTGTTTGTCGGCTTTCTCAAACTGCCATCCAAAAGAGCTTTGTGAAATGATAGAGCAGTACAATAAAGAAAAGGGCGATAATATCCATTTTATTGACGGAACACTTTGGGTACCCCTTGAGCCCTTGCACCCCCTTCGTGACGGGCATAAAATCATTGCGCAAAAACTAACTGAGGAACTTAAAAAAATAATCTAAAAAAACCCGTGCTTGTGTTTCAAGCACGGGTTTAACTTTATACTCTTAAATTAGAATAAAATTACAAGGAACTGGGAAACCAATACAACCGCAATAAGTGCGATGGGATAGGTTGCAGCGTAAGCGGCTGCTACATCTTCAGTACCTGCAACACCGATAAGTGTTCCCAATGCGGGAGTACTTGTCATACCGCCGGTGATAGAACCGAGGTTGTTAAGTAAACTGAGTTTGAGAACATATTTTGCAAACAAGTAACCAAGGATTAGAGGTACGATAGTCATTACGATACCGTAAACGAAATACATGGGGTCGAAGTTTGCAACGAACTCAGCGCCGCCGGGGATACCAGCACCCACGAGGAAGAGAACGAGTCCCAACTCTCTGAAAAGCTTAAGGGTGCTTTGAGCGGGCATAATGCTAACCTTACCGATTCTGCCAAAGTGGCCCAATACTAAACTTGCAAGTAAGCAACCGCCGGTGGTTGTAAGTGAGAAGCAGGTGCCGCTAAGACCCTGTGATGAAAGGGGAATCTTAATCTGACCGATAACAGTACCAACAATAGCGGCAAGAGAGAAGCCTGCAATACCCATATGGTCGATTTCGAAAAGCTTTAAAACGCCCTTTTTCTCTTCTTTTTCAGATGTGATAACAAGCTTTGCACGTTCTTCATCCATATTAGCCTTTGTCATCTTGGGGATAATCTGAACGAAAAGCACAACCCCAACAACACCGAAGATATAAGCAATACCGTGACCTACCGATACAAGACCTGTAAATTCGGGAGCAACGGTTGCCTTTGCGGCAGAGAAAGCGGGGGTAGATGTTAGTGAGCCTGAAAGAAGACCAACTATCATAGCTACAAATCCGTCTTGCTCTTTAATTGTTGCGCCATAGCCCAAGAATTCACCGGCATAGATACAACCTGCGGCAGCAAGACCGCCTGCAAGGATAATGATGAGACCTAAAAGCACATAAGACTTGAAATTTCTCTTGAAATTGCCGAAGAACTTAGGACCTGCGATATATCCAACAGAGGTTACGAAAAGAACAAGACCCAAGCTTTCAATTATTGAAAGACCGCTTGAAAAATCGTAGCCTGTGGAGGATGCCGCAAACAAAAGGTTTCCGGCATCGTTAACGCTAAAGAACAATGCGCCAAGCAAGAGTGCTACAATGAACACACCTGCATCGCCCAAAGAAACACCCTTAATTGTTATTCTGCCAAGGGCGTAACCAAGTAAAAGAACTGAGAAGCAGACAAACAACAATGTGGAAACATTGCCGATGGAAATAACTCCGTTAAATAAACTCATTTTTTATTTCCCCCTTAAAAATCCTTCTGCTTTGTATAGTTAGGAATAAGTTTGGGAGAAACCTTATCGGTTTTGATACCAGCATCAGCCATTTCCTTTTTAAAGCTTTCAACGTGGTCGAGGTTTAACTTGTCGCTAACAACAGTATTTTTAGCAACTGCAGCAGCGTTTACACCTGCGTTACGGCCGAATACAATGATATCAAGGAGGGAGTTACCCATAAGACGGTTTTCACCGTGAATTCCACCTACAGCCTCACCTGCAACAAAGAGGTTTTCAACATCGGACATACCGTTGTCAGCAATCTTGATACCGCCGTTTTGATAGTGGAGTGTGGGATAAATAAGAATAGGTTGCTTACGCATATCAATACCGTATTTAAGGTACATACGCATCATAGCAGGAATTCTCTTCTCAATAGTGCCTTCGCCGTGGAGCATTTCAATCATAGGAGAGTCAAGCCAGATACCCTGACCGCCGTTGAAGGTGTCAACACCTTTACCTCTGCGGCACTCTCTGATAACAGAAGAAGCACAAACGTCACGGGTTTCAAGAGGATACATAAATGCTTCGCCCTCGGAGTTGATAAGCTGAGCACCGATAGAACGAACCTTCTCAGTAACCAATGCGCCGAAAATCTGTGAAGGATAAGCAGCGCCTGTGGGGTGGTACTGTAAAGTATAAGCGTAAAGCAAGGGAGCACCTGCACGGTAAGCCAAAACAAGACCGTCAGCAGTAGCGCCGTAGTGGTTAGAGGTCGGGAAACCTTGATAGTGCATACGACCTGCACCGCCTGTAGCGATGATTACGGTTTTTGCACGGGCAATTAAAATTTCTTTGGTTTCCATATTCATAAGAACAGCACCGGCAGCCTTGCCGTTTTCGTCCTTAATAATTTCGATAGCTGATGTGAAATCAACAACGGGGATGTTGCGGTTTTGAACCTCATCACGCAAAACACGCATAATTTCAGCGCCTGAATAGTCCTTACAAGCGTGCATACGCTTTCTGGAGGTACCGCCACCGTGGGTGGTTACCATTGTGCCGTCTGCTTCCTTGTCAAACATAACACCGAGGTCGTTAAGCCATTTAATACAAACAGGAGCATCGTTAACCAATTTGTAAACAAGCTCAGGCACATTTTTAAAGTGACCGCCGCCCATAACATCGAGGTAGTGTTGAGCAGGGCTGTCGTTAGGTTTATCAGCAGCCTGAATACCGCCCTCAGCCATCATTGTGTTAGCATCACCGTGGCGAAGCTTGGTTACAATCATAACATTAGCGCCGTTTTCGTGTGCCATAATAGCAGCAGCAGAACCTGCGCCGCCACCACCGATAACCAAAACATCAACATCATAATCAATCTTTGTAAGGTCAATGTCTGCGGGGTTAATTCTGGGGTTAGCCTGTAAAGTCTCGGCAAGTTCAATCGGCACTTTTTCGCCCTTGTTGGGACCGATTTTGAGCTCGGCAAACTGCGACTTTATGTGGTCGGGATGGTTTTCAAGTAAAACCTGGTCTTTTTCTTCAGCAGTCATACGTCTGGGATGATTGCCTGCGAGAATTTGTTTGAGACGCTCCTCACGGGTTGCCTCAACCTTTTTTATGGATTCTAACATTTCCTGTGTATACATATTATCGCACCTCCTTATTTCTCAAAATCACGATTGTTATACATTTCTTTGAGTTCCTCAGCAGTTTTCTTCATAATATCCTGAAGGTCTGCTTCGCAACCGCCGTTTTCGATTTCAGCAACACGCTCTAAGAGGTGTTGTGTTTCGGGAGCAAGATATTTACCGTTAAGGCGTCTTGCTAAAAGTCCTACCTGAGGATGTGTAATTCCTGCAGGGCAACGGGAAGAACAAACACCGCACATTACGCAGTCAAAAGATTCTTCTGCGCACTTTTCAAAGTCGCCTCTCTGAGCGTAAGCGATGTATTGCATAACGTTAAGCTCTTGAGTACAAGCCTTGGTACAAGCATTACAGCCGATACAAGCGTAAATCTCGGGGTAAAGCTGCATCATAATCTGCTCGGTGGGTTTAACATTCTCAATTTCATAGGGTTGTTTTACAAGTGGGAAGAAAGGAAGAGTTGCAATATACATATTGTCCTCAACCTTGGTCTGACAAGCAAGACAGGTTTTGAGTTCTTGCTGACCTTTAATGCGGTAGATAGTAGCACAAGCACCGCAGAATCCGCAACGGCATCCAACACCACGAACGAGTTGGTAGCCTGCATATTCCATAGCATTCATAATAGTAAGGCTTTCAGGAACCTCATACTTTTTACCGTAAAGGTAAATGTTTACCATATTTTCCATACTTTTTCTCCTTTAATACTCGTCGGGGAGTTCTTCCAGTTCATCGCAACGGAAGACGGGGCCGTCCTTGCAGACATATTTAGCGCCGACATTACATCTGCCGCATTTGCCCACACCGCACTTCATTCTAAGTTCAAGTGTTGTATAAACATTTGTCTTATCAAAACCAATTTCACAAAGACCGTCAAGAGTGAATTTAATCATAATCGGAGGTCCGCACAAAACTGCAACCTTATTAGTGTCAAATCCAAGCTCTTTAACATAGGTGGGAACAAAACCGACGTGACCGTCCCAACCCTCCTGAGGGTTATCAATGGTCAAGTGAACGTTAACGCCACTGTCGGTAGACCACTCATTGATAATTTCTTGATAGTCAAGAAGGTCATCTTTACTACGAGAACCGTAAACAATATCAATTTTACCGTAACGGTCACGGTAGTGACGGCAGTAGTTAATTACCGAGCGAAGAGGAGCTAAACCAACACCGCCCGCAATGAAAAGGAGGTCTTTTCCTGCGAAAACATCGTCAACAGGGAAGGGCTTGCCGTAAGGTCCTCTAATGGTGATTTGTTGACCCACTTCAGCATTGTGAAGCCAGTCGGTCACACAACCACACTTCTTAATGGAGAACTCCATATATTCTTCATTTGTGGGGGAAGAGGTGATGGAGAACATAGCCTCGCCAACACCGGGGATAGAAAGCATTGCGCATTGACCAGGCATATGGTCAAATGCCTTTTTACCGTCGGGTGTTACCACACGGAAGGTTTTAATGTCGGGTGTATCAATGCGAACATCGGTAATGACGCCGACTTTAGGAATCAAGGTGTCGTTTACATTATTCACTTTTGTTTCCTCCAATCTTTTTCATTACCTTTACGATATTCATAGATATCGGGCATTTTGCAAGACAGCGTCCGCAACCAACACAGCTGAATAATCCGTCATTATTTTCAGGATAATACACAAGCTTGTGCATAAATCTCTGACGGAAACGCTCTTTTTGGGTTAAACGGTTGTTGCCGTGGGCCATTTTTGTAAAGTCGGAATACATGCAAGAATCCCAACATCTGAAACGGATAACCTCGTTGCCTGTGTTAAAATCTTTAATATCATAGCACTGACAGGTGGGGCAAACGAAGGTACAGGTTCCGCAACCAAGACAAGACTGAGAAAGCTCAGCCCATGCGGGAGAATCAAATAACTCGTTTGTTTTGCCGCCGCCAAAGGCAGAGGTATCAAGATTTTTAAGGGGAAGCTTATCCATAATTTTATTGATAGCTTCCTTTTGAGTGGCAACCAAAGTGTCATCACACTCTTCGGTTAAAGAAGAAATCTTATTTAAGAAGTCTTCACCCTTTTGGGTGTTGGCTTCAAAGAAAATCTCTGTTTCAGTCTTCCAAGCAGAAACATCACCTGCGGGGTTTGCAGGGTCAATTCCAAAGGTTTTGCAGAAACAGGTTTCCGAGGGTCTGGAACAAGCCATTGAAACAATAATTCCGTGGCTTCTTCTTGAAGCGTAGAAACTGTCAACAGGTTCTGTTAAAAATACTCTGTCGAGAATATCAAAGCTCTTAACATCACAAGCTCTGACGCCAAAGATAACAAAATCTTCAAGAGCAGTTCTGATATCGATAATGTCAATATTCTTGCCCTGAGTTTTGAATTTCATAAGGTCTTCGGTCTGGGGGAAGAAGAAATCCTTAGGACTTCTTACAGTGTTAAGAGCGTCGCTCAAAACGGTGCCCTCTTCCCACTTTTTATAAGCGGCGCTACCGTCGGTCTGGTCGACGGGAAGATAAAGTGCCGCATCCTTTGCAATTTCTGCAAAGATAAGGTTTAATTTATCAAGAGAACATTTACGCATCAGAATCCCTCCTGTCAAAAACCACGCCTGGCTCTAAGTCCTCGGTTGTGTAATCAACGAGGGGAGCACGTTGGCCTTCCTCAGCACCTGCCTGATATTCGCCGTAGAATTCATTAATATCCTTAATGAACTTGCGGTTTAAAAGGTGTAAAGGAATGTTTTGAGGACAAACTCTCGAACACTCGCCACAGTCGGTACAACGACCTGCAACATGGTATGCTCTTATAATATGGAAGAGTTTCTCTTCAAAGCTGTTTGCGGGGGACTTGTTTTCAACACCAGAATTGGGGTTATCAAAAACACATTTCTCGCAAGTACAAGCGGGACAAGCATCACGACAAGCATTACAACGAATGCAACGGGAAAGCTCGTTCTGCCAGAAAGCAAATCTCTCGTCGGGAGTCATAGCTTCAAGACGGGCAACCTCGTCAAAACGGTTTGACTCGATTACATCGCCCTCGTCGCCTAATAATTCGTCAAAGGCTACATGCTTTTTGCTCTTGCAGTTAATACATCTTTCAGCCAAAACCTCTTTAGCGTCGATAGAAACGGGCTGGTCGTCATAAAGGGTGGTAACGGTCATTTTATCGCCCTTAGAGCCGATAGACAAGATACCCTCGCCGCAGATAGCCTTTACCTTGTTGATGTCTGCCATGCCTTCGCAAGGAATACCAACAACATAAACTTTCTCACGGTCAAAACGATGCTCGGTTAAAAGCTGATTGAAACTATATGTATCGCAAGGCTTTAAGAAAACAAGAATTTTGCCTTCACAGGCGGCTGCTTTCTTAACTAAATATTTAGAAAAGTTCGCACCGCAGAAATCACTGAAAACGAAACCTTTTTCTAATTCTTCTACACTGTTAAAGGTGGTGGGGGTTACATCATAATCGAATTCGCCCATACCCCAGCCTAAAACACAGCTAACGGTAGAATTTGAAAGGAGAGCGGATGCTTTTTCAATTAATTGTTCACGGGTTATTTTTTGCATCTCAAATCCTCCAATCTTTTATTTTCGCCAAGAGCGGTCACTTTTTCTACAAAGTCGTTCATTGTTGCGGCGAATTTTGCGCCTTCGGCAGCAGATACCCACTCAACACGGGTACGCTCTCTTTCAATGCCTAAGAAATCAAGCATTGAGAAAAGGGTTGCCATACGGCGACGGGTGTAATAGTTACCCGAAGTATAGTGACAGTCACCGGGGTGGCAACCGCAGATTATAACGCCGTCTGCTCCACGCTGAAAAGCACGAAGAATAAACATAGGATTAACACGGCAAGAGCAGGGAACACGGATAATCTTAACATCGGCAGGGTAAGCCAAGCGGTTGTTACCCGCAAGGTCAGCACCTGCATAAGAACACCAGTTGCAGCAAAATGCAACTATTAAAGGCTTATATTCATTTACTTGCATATTGCGTCAACCTCCGCCATAATTTGTAAGTTTGCAAATCCCTTTAAGTCCATTGCGCCCGAAGGACAGGTAACGGTACAAGCACCGCAACCCTGACAAACTGCGGGATTAACAACAGCAATTCTTCTTACCTTGGTTGTTCTGTCAGGCATACGGAACTCTTTGTCTTCATAACTGATAGCGCCGTAGGGACAAACATTAGCACAAGAAGAACAACCATTACATATAAGTTCATTTGAACCTGCAACACAGGGGTTACCTGTGAGTTTATCTTTAGCAAGAAGACCGATAACCTTAGAAGCGGCGGCTCCTGCCTGAGATACGGTTTCGGGAATATCCTTAGGACCTTGACAAGCACCCGAGAGGAACACACCGGCTGTTGGACTTTCAACAGGACGAAGCTTTGGATGGGCTTCGGTGAAGAAGTCGTTGGTATCCATACTTGCGGTAAGCATAGTAGCCAAAGGACGAGCGGATTTGTCAGGCTCGATAGCGGCTGCCAAAACAACCAAGTCAGCATCAATATGTAA
>JAZSDI010000021.1:0-11922 GCA_045531045.1 Acutalibacteraceae bacterium
TTTTAAAATGGGTGAAATTGCGTATGCGATAAGATATAAAACAAATAGTAAACTTAAAGCGTTAAATAACAATAACTGCCAAGGTAATGCAGAAAATCCGGTTTTGAATATAAATGTTTCTAAAATTATTATTATAGCTAATGTTATGGAGAAAATTGAGGTCAGAATACTTTTCTTCGGAGGGTTTTCGGGTCTTTTAAAACTGAGGTTTGCAAAAAGCCCCACAAACAAGGCGCAAAGTAAAATCAAACACAAAAATGCTTTTCCGTAGCCTTCGGTGTGAGGGTGATAAAACCCTGTTTTAGCATCTATGGTGAAATATAATTGTAAAAAACGAAATATTATACACACAGGAAGTGTTAAATAAAATAAAAACCAAATTCTACCAAGTTTCATACTATATCTCCATACATTAAATCAAGGTTAATTTCATACAATTAATTGTATTACTCTGCAACTAAAAAGTCAACAAAAAAGGTGAAACTATGAAAAAAATGATGTGTATTACAGCAATTATTACGGCGTTTATGCTATTGGTTCCTTTGGCAGTTTTGGGAGAAGGGAGTGACAGCGAGGTTGCCGTCACACAAACAGCCGCTGTTGTAAAAACCGAGAAAAAGAAAACTGATATATTTAAAGTTTATAATCACGAAACTAAAGAAATAACCGAAATGAGTGCCGATGATTATATTTTCTGTGTGGTAGCGGCTGAAATGCCTGCACTTTATAATGTCGAGGCAATAAAGGCACAAGCGGTTGCGTCATATACTTATGCTTGTTACAAGCGTGAAGAAAACAAATCAAAGGAATATGATATTTCTACCGATTTTAACACCGACCAAAGCTTTAAAACAGAGGAAAAGGCAAGGGCGGATTGGGGCGAAAATGCACAGGAGTATGTAAATAAAATTAAAAATGCAATTAAAGAGGTTTCAAACGAGAAAATTACATATAAAGGCGAAACTATTTTAGCGGTATATCACGCCGTTTCAAGCGGTGTTACATATAGTGCCGAAGATGTTTGGGGAAAACAAATTAAATACCTTAAAAGCGTGGACTCTGCGGGTGATAAAACGGCTAAAAAATATATGCAGACCTTTGAATTTTCTGAAAGTGAACTAAAGGAAAAATTAAACTCGTTAGTATCTAAGCCTAAAGACAACACGCCGCTTTTAGGTGAAGTAAAAGCTAAAGAAAATGGATTGGTTGAATATGTTAAAGTTTATGGAAACAAGATTAAGGGCAGTGATATACGAACAGCCTTGGGGTTGGCATCTTCTAACTTTAAGTTTGAAAAAAATGATGGAAAATATATTTTTACCACTTTGGGCTACGGTCACGGAGTTGGTATGAGTCAAAACGGCGCAAATGTCTTGGCAAATGAGGGAAAAAACTATAAACAAATTTTAAAACACTATTACACGGGTACTAAGATTTCCAAGTGAGACTGTTCACAGTTTGTTAAAAAAGTGTTGAATTCAGTCGAAAAATGTGGTAAAATTACTACATAAATTATGAAATTAGGAGAGATTATGAGAGCAGACGGAAAAAGACTCAAGCATGTTGACCCTATGTATACAATCGCCCCCCATATAATGGATAAGCGTTATGACGCTATGAATATGATTACGATTGATATTCCTTATGAGCCTGTGCAGAATTATCTTAATGCCAAGCGCAAAGAAGGAACTCCTATGAGCCACATGGCTGTGCTTATTGCGGCTTATCTTAGAACTTGTGCGAAGTACCCAGCCCTTAACCGCTTTATAATTAATAAAAAGGTTTATGCGAGAAACCATTATGCGGTATCAATGGTTGTTTTAACCCCAGGTACCGACGGCGAAGAGACTATGTCTAAGATGTATTTCGAGCCTACTGACACCATTTTTGATGTTAACAATAAGATTAATGAGTTTGTTGAAAAAAACCGCAACGCACCAAAAGAAAATAACATGGAAAAATTTATGAGTGCAATTTTAAGTGTTCCCGGTTTGCTTACTGTTGGTATTGGCTTTTTGAAAATGCTTGATAAAATAGGACTTCTTCCTAAGTCTATAATAGATTTATCTCCTTTCCATAACAGTCTTGTAATATCAAACCTTATCTCAATCAGAACAAACCACATTTATCACCATGTTTACGAATTCGGCACAACCGGAATTCTTATTACTATGGGTAATTTCAGAGAGGTTCCAAAACGCAAGGGTGGGGAAATTGTTTTTGAAAAGACAATGCCTTTGGGTGTTGTAATGGACGAAAGAATTTGTTCGGGTTATTATTTTGCAAAGGCTTTCAGAGAATTGCAGAAATATGTAAAAGACCCAACCCTTTTGGAAGTTCCTCCTGAAAAGGTTGTAAAAGACCCCGGTTTATGATTAAAGTAAAAACGCTCCTTAAAGGAGCGTTTTTTTATTTGAAGATTGTTTGAACGCCGTCTACCATTTCGCCAACGGCTTTAACAAGCTTTGCCGAGCCTTTAGTGATGTTTTTATTGTCCTTTAACATCATTTTGCCAACAGCAAAAGCGGCGGCACCGGCAACCATTCCCGCACCCATTCCTTTTAGAAACGACATTGAATTGTTTTGCATAATATATTCTCCTTAAATTTGTTTGCAAAACTATTTTACCCTGAATTTCAGAAAATATAAAAAAAGAGAGGTTTTAAAACCTCTCTTTTTAAATTTTAAAACAGTCCTGTAATTTTACCGTTTTCGTCAATATCAATACGCTCAGCAGCGGGAAGCTTGGGAAGACCTGGCATGGTCATTATATCGCCTGTAAGGGCTACTATAAATCCTGCACCCGCAGAAATCTTAAGATTTCTAACAGTTACTGTAAAGCCGTCTGGAGCACCTAACTTTGTTGGGTCATCTGAGAAACTGTACTGTGTTTTAGCCATACAAACAGGACAGTTGCCAAAGCCCATTTCGGTAAGTTTTTGAGCTTGTTTTTTAGCATTTGGTGTTAAAACAACACCGTCGCCACCGTAAACATTTTTGACAATAGCGTCAATTTTTTCCTCAATGGTAAGGTCTAAATCATAAGAGAAGGTAAAATCGCCCTTTTCTTCTTCGCAAAGACGAACAACCTCACGAGCTAAGTCTTCGCCGCCTTTGCCGCCCTCAGCCCAAACATTTGAAAGAACAACATTAACGCCAAGTTCTTTGCACTTTTCGATAATGAAATCAATTTCATTATCAGTATCGGTGGGGAAGCGGTTAACTGCTACAACACAAGGAAGCTTGTAAACATTTTTGATGTTTGCAACGTGGCGTAAGAGGTTTGGAATACCTTTCTCTAAAGCCACAAGATTTTCCTCGCCCAAAGATTTTTTATCAAGACCGCCGTGCATTTTCAAAGCTCTTACAGTTGCAACCATAACAACTGCACTGGGAGTTAAGCCTGCCATACGGCACTTAATATCAAGGAATTTTTCAGCGCCCAAATCAGCACCGAAACCTGCCTCTGTAATAGCATAGTCGCCAAGCTTTAACGCAATTTTGGTGGCAGTAACACTGTTACAGCCGTGTGCAATGTTAGCGAAAGGTCCGCCGTGCACCAAAGCGGGAGTACCCTCAAGGGTCTGCACCAAGTTGGGCTTGATAGCGTCCTTAAGTAAAGCTGCCATAGCGCCTGCAGCGTTTAACTGACCTGCAGTAACAGGCTCATCTTGGAAATTATAACCAACAATAATGTTAGAAAGGCGTTTTTTAAGGTCAGCAATATCACTTGCCAAGCAAAGAACTGCCATAATTTCGCTGGCAACAGTAATATCAAAACCATCCTCACGGGGAACACCGTTTACTCTGCCGCCAAGACCGTCGGTCACAAAACGAAGTTGACGGTCGTTCATATCAACACAACGCTTCCAAGTGATGCGTCTTGTGTCAATTCCTAAAGCATTGCCTTGATGAATATGGTTATCAAGCATTGCGGCAAGAAGGTTGTTTGCCGCACCGATAGCGTGGAAGTCGCCTGTGAAGTGAAGGTTAATATCCTCCATAGGAACAACCTGAGCATATCCGCCGCCTGCGGCACCGCCCTTAACACCGAAAACAGGTCCTAAGGAAGGCTCACGCAAAGCAACACAAACATTTTTGCCGATTCTTGCCATACCGTCAGCAAGACCGATGGTTGTGGTGGTCTTACCCTCACCCGCAGGGGTGGGGGTAATAGCAGTAACCAAAATAAGTTTGCCGTTGGGTTTTTGATTTTCTTTAACAATAGAAAGGTCAATTTTTGCTTTGTAATTGCCGTATTGCTCAAGATATTTTTTATCAATACCTGCTTTTTCGGCAATCTCTGTAATAGGTTTCATTTCGCACTGTTGTGCAATTTCAATATCACTTAAAAAAGCCATTTAAAACACCCCTCGTTATTTGAAATATTTAACTGCAGATTTAAACATCTTAATATCGTAGTCGCCGTAAACATTCTTGTAAAGACCGTTGCCCCAGCGCTCACTGTGACCCATTTTACCGAATACTCTACCATCGGGAGAGGTAATACCCTCAATAGCATACATAGAGTCGTTGGGATTGAAATGAACATCACTTGTTGCGTTACCCTGTAAATCAACATATTGGGTAGCGATTTGTCCGTTCTTAGCAAGTTCTAAAATAAGCTTTTCATCGGCTAAGAAACGGCCTTCACCGTGAGAAATCGGCACATTGTAAATGTCGCCAACATTTGTATCGCTAAGCCAAGGAGATTTGTTAGAAGCAATACGGGTCTGCACAATTCTTGACTGGTGGCGACCGATGGTGTTGAAGGTAAGTGTTGGGCAGTTTTCATCAGTGTCGATAATCTTGCCGTAGGGAACCAAGCCTAATTTAATAAGTGCCTGGAAGCCGTTACAAATACCGCACATAAGACCGTCACGATTGTCAAGTAGGTCAGTAACCTGTTCTTTAACAGCGCCGTTGCGGAAGAAGGCAGTAATAAACTTACCGCTACCGTCAGGCTCGTCACCGCCCGAGAAACCGCCGGGAACGAATATCATCTGAGATTCCTTAACCTTGTTTGCAAACTCTTCAACCGAACGTGCAATACCGCTGGAGGAGAGGTTGTTGATAACAAATATCTCAGGCTCGGCACCTGCATCACGCATAACCTTTGCAGAGTCAAATTCGCAGTTGGTACCGGGGAATACGGGGATAAGCACCTTGGGAGTTGCAACCTTAATAGCGGGAGCAACACGGGTCTGTGCCTCGTATGAGAAATTCTCCATAGGAGTCTTTCTGTCCTCAATATTGCACTTGAATACACTCTCTAACTTGTTTTCATAGGTGTTTAGAAGTTCGTTTAAATCAACGCTTTCTTCACCGAGTTTAATCTTACCGCAGTCGCAAACAGTACCGATAGTGATAGCATCTTCAACATCCTCGCAAACTTCTAAGATAAAGCTTCCGTAGTTGTAACCGAAGATAGCCTTGTTATCCATATTATCGTCGAACTTAAAGCCAAAACCGTTACCGAAGCACATTTTCATAACAGCCTCGCCGATACCGCCGTAGGTGGGGGTGTATGCGGCAACAACCTTGCCCTCACGCATAAGCTCGGTTACTCGGTTGAAAATTCTGATTTGTGACTCGGGGTTGGGAAGGTTAGTATCAGCATCATAGATAGGGCTTAAAAGAACAACCTTATTTCCTGCCTTTTTGAATTCAGGAGAAATAATGTTCTGAACTTTATCTGTTGTAACAGCAAAGGAAACGAGGGTAGGGGGAACGTCTAAATCTTCAAAGCTACCGCTCATAGAGTCCTTACCGCCGATAGAACCGATACCGAAATCTTTTTGAGCCTTAAATGCGCCAAGGAGTGCTGCTAAAGGTTTGCCCCAACGTTTGCCGTCCTTACCGGGACGCTCAAAATACTCTTGGAAGGTAAGATATACATCTTCAAAGCTGCCGCCTGTAGCAACAAGTTTGGAAACAGATTCAACAACAGCCAAGTAAGCGCTGTGGAATGGGCTTCTCTCAGCAATATAGGGGTTATAGCCCCAAGACATTAAAGAGCAATCGTCGGTATGCTTTTTCTCAACCGAGATTTTTTGTACCATAGCTTGAATAGGTGTGTGCTGATATTTACCGCCAAAGGGCATAAGAACTGTACCAGCGCCGATAGTGGAGTCAAATTGCTCGGAGAGACCACGCTTTGAACAAGCATTAAGGTCGTCTGCCAAATGCTCCATATTCTCCTTAAATCCGCCCTCGATAATTCTCTCATAATCCTTGGGAGCTTCGGGAGTAATGTCAATGTGCTTTTCTGCACCGTTAGAATTTAAGAATTCACGGCTGATGTCAACAATAGTGTTGCCGTTCCAAATCATCCTAAGGCGAGGCTCGGCAGTAATGTCAGCCACCTTAACGGCCTGTAAGTTTTCAGCGTTTGCAAGTTCTAAGAAACGGTCAACATTTTCTTTCTCAACAACAACAGCCATTCTTTCCTGAGATTCACTGATAGCAAGTTCAGTACCGTCAAGGCCGTCATATTTTTTGGGAACAGCGTTAAGGTCGATTAAAAGACCGTCAGCAAGTTCTCCGATAGCAACAGAAACACCGCCTGCGCCAAAGTCGTTACAGCGTTTGATTAAGAGACTAGCCTCTTTGTTTCTGAATAATCTTTGAAGTTTTCGCTCTTCAGGAGCGTTACCCTTTTGAACTTCGGCGCCGCAACTTTCCAAAGATTCTAAGGTGTGGGATTTAGAGGAGCCAGTAGCACCGCCGCAACCGTCACGACCTGTAGAACCGCCTAAAAGGATTACAACATCGCCGGGGTCGGGAACTTCACGGCGAACATTTTCAGCGGGAGCTGCAGCAATAACAGCGCCGATTTCCATACGCTTTGCAGCATAACCGTCGTGGTAAAGCTCGTCAACAATACCTGTTGCAAGACCGATTTGGTTGCCGTATGATGAATAACCGTCAGCAGCGGTTGTAACAATCTTTCTTTGGGGTAATTTACCCTTTAAGGTTTCGCTAACGCTCTTTAAGGGGTTAGCGGCACCGGTTACACGCATAGCACCGTAAACATAGCTTCTGCCTGAGAGCGGGTCACGGATAGCACCGCCGATACAGGTAGCAGCGCCGCCAAAGGGTTCAATTTCGGTGGGGTGATTGTGGGTTTCATTTTTAAAGAGAAGCAACCAAGGCTCAGTCACACCGTCAACCTCAACATCAATTTTAACGGTACAAGCATTGATTTCCTCAGACTCGTCAAGTTTGGGTAATTTGCCCTCTTTTTTGAGGTGGCGAACTGCCAAAGTAGCAATATCCATAAGGCAAACGGGCTTTGTGCGACCTAATTCCTTACGGGTTGCAATATAATCTTCGTAGGTTGCCTGTAAAAGTTCATCTTCGAAGGTGCAGTTGTCAATGTTGGTCAAGAATGTGGTATGACGGCAATGGTCAGACCAATAGGTGTCTATCATACGGATTTCGGTGATAGTTGGGTTGCGATTCTCACTCTTGAAATAATCCTGACAGAACTTAATGTCATCATTATCCATAGCAAGACCGTAACTTTTAACGAAATCAGCAAGACCGTTTTCGTCCAAATCAATAAATCCGTCAAGGGTTTGAACTGTGGTGGGAATATCATACTGAGTTTCAAGAGTTTCGGGCTTTTCGAGTGTTGCAATTCTGGCTTCCACAGGGTTTACAACATATTTTTTAATTTCTGCAAGTTCGTTTTCAGTAATATTGCCGTAAAGCATATAAACCTTTGCAGTGCGAACTCTTGGACGCTCACCCTGAGAAATAATCTGAATACACTGCGCCGCAGAGTCGGCTCTCTGGTCAAACTGACCGGGGAGGAATTCTACAGCAAACATAGCATTACTGTCATCAACCAAATCAGTGTAGGTAACATCTAACTGAGGCTCAGAAAAAACAGTGTTTACAGCATAATCAAAAAGTTCTTTTTCAATTTTGTCAACATCATAGCGATTGATAATTCTAACCTTTTCAACCGATTTGATTTGTAAAAGACCTCTGATATCCTTTAAAAGACCACGGGCTTCGTTACGCAGTTCTTCCTTTTTTTCAACAAATATACGGTATACCATTTTTATTCTCCTTTTAAAGCTTTAGCGCCAATATCCTTGCGGTAAAAAGCGTTTTCGAAGTTAACTTTTTTAACATTTTCATAGGCTTTGCTGAGAGCAGTTTTCAAATCATCTGCAGTGTCGGTAACGCCTAAAACTCTGCCACCCGCAGTTTTAAGAACTCCATTATCTAACTTAGCGCCTGCAACATAAACCTTGTCTGCAACGCTGTCGTCAATATAGAGCTCAAAACCGCTTTCATATTTTTGGGGATAGCCATTTGATGCCATAACAACACAAGCAGCGGCACCCTTTTTAAACTTAACCTCGGTTTTATCTAAAGTACCGTCGGTTGTAGCTTTCATAATTGTAAAGAGGTCGCTTTCAAGCAAGGGGAGAACAACCTGAGTTTCGGGGTCACCGAAACGGCAGTTATATTCTATAACCTTGGGTCCGTTAGGGGTCAGCATAAGACCGAAATAAAGGCAACCTTTAAAACTTCTGCCTTCGGCATTCATAGCCTTTATAGTGGGAAGGAAAATTGTTTCCATACACTCTTTGGCAATGTCTTCTGTGTAATAGGGGTTAGGAGCTATAGTACCCATACCACCGGTGTTAAGACCCTTGTCACCGTCTAGAGCACGTTTGTGGTCCATTGAAGAAACCATTGGAACTACGGTTTCACCGTCGGTAAAGGAAAGTACTGAAACCTCGGGACCGGTTAAAAATTCTTCAATAACAATATTGCTTCCGCTTTCACCGAAAACCTTGTCCTCCATCATAGAAACAACAGCATCCATAGCGGCTTCACGGGTTTCGGCAATAATAACGCCTTTGCCTAAAGCCAAACCGTCAGCCTTAATAACTGTTGGGATGGGGGCAGTTTCAAGGTATTTTAAGGCATCGTCTTTATTAGAGAAAACCTCATACTGTGCAGTAGGAATATTGTATTTTTTCATAAGGTTTTTAGAGAAAACCTTACTGCCTTCGATAATTGCGGCATTTTTATTTGGTCCAAAGCAGGGAACACCAGCTTCGGTCAAAGCGTCAACTGCGCCTAACACCAACGGGTCATCGGGTGCCACAACCGTATAGTCAATGCCGTTTGCCTTTGCAAACTCTACCTGTGCGGCAATATCTTTAGCGCCAATATTAACAAGGGTTGCATCCTTTTGCATACCGCCGTTGCCGGGCAACGCAAAAATTTCGGTTATTTCCTTGTTTTCCTTTAATTTTTTAATTATGGCGTGTTCACGGCCACCGCCGCCGACTACCATTACTTTCATTTTAAAGCTCCTTAAATTTTACTTTTAATAAATGGGGAAGTTAGCACAAAGTGCTTGTACTTCTTCGGAAATTTGAGCCTTTTTAGCATCAAAATCGTTAATTGCAAGGGTAATCCAGTTTGCAATTTTTGCCATTTGAGCCTCTTTAAAGCCACGGGTTGTAACAGCGGGGGTGCCAAGACGCACACCGCTTGTAACAAATGGACTTTGCGGGTCGTTTGGAACGGTATTTTTGTTAGCGGTAATGTGAACTTCGTCAAGGCGATGTTCTAATTCTTTACCTGTAATACCTGTGTTAATGAGTTTCAAGAGCATAAGATGGTTATCAGTACCGCCTGAAACAATGTCCAAACCGTTAGCTTTTAAGCCTTCGCAAAGAGCAGCGGCATTTTTAACAACCTGTTTCTGATATTCTTTAAACTCAGGTGTCAAAGCTTCGCCCAAAGCCACAGCTTTAGCGGCAATAATGTGCATTAAAGGTCCGCCCTGTGTTCCGGGGAATACAGCCTTGTTTATCTTTAAATAAATTTCCTCGTCGTTGCAAAGAATCATACCGCCTCTGGGACCTCTTAAAGTCTTGTGAGTGGTGGTGGTTACAACGTGAGCGTAAGGAACGGGAGAGGGATGAACACCTGCGGCAATTAAACCTGCAATGTGAGCCATATCAACCATCAAATAAGCGCCAACCTCATCGGCAATTTCACGGCATTTAGCAAAATCAATAATTCTTGAATATGCCGAAGCGCCAACAACGATTAACTTTGGTTTGCACTGGAGGGCAATTTTACGCATTTCATCATGATCAATGGTTTCAGTGTCGTCAGCCACACCATAAGGCACAATGTTGAAATATTTACCCGAAATGTTAACGGGTGAGCCGTGGGAAAGGTGACCGCCTTGCTGTAAATTCATACCCATAACGGTATCGCCTGGTTGCAAAAGAGCAAAGAATGCGGCAAGGTTAGCGTTAGCACCCGAGTGGGGCTGAACATTTGCAAAATTGCAACCAAAAAGCTCGCAAGCTCTCTTTCTTGCAATTTCTTCTACAATGTCAACACACTGGCAACCACCGTAATAACGCTTGGAAGGATAACCCTCGGCGTATTTATTGGTAAGAACACCGCCTGCGGCTAATAAAACCGCCTTGGAAACAATGTTTTCAGAAGCGATAAGCTCAATGTTGTGTTGCTGTCTTTGAAGTTCTTTATCACATGCTTCAAAGATTTCTTTGTCATAATTTTTGAGTTCATCAAAAAAATTCATATTAATTTCCTTTTCAAAGTATTAATGGTGGAATAATCTCATTCCGGTAAATGCCATGGCAATACCGTATTTATTACAGCAGTCAATAACTGCATCATCACGGATAGAGCCGCCTGGCTCGGCAATATAAGAAACACCGCTTCTGTAAGCTCTCTCAATATTGTCATCAAAGGGGAAGAAAGCGTCAGAACCCAAAGCTACACCGCTGATGGTAGAAAGGTAAGCCTTGATTTCATCATCAGTAAGGGGAGAGGGTTGAGAAGTGAAGTATTTCTGCCAATTACCGTCGGCGCAAACATCTTCTTCGTTGCGGTTAATGTAACCGTCAATAACATTGTCTCTTGTAGGTCTTGCAATATCAGTCTTAAAGGGAAGATTTAAAACCTTGTCGTGCTGACGCAAGAACCAAGTGTCAGCCTTGCTTCCTGCAAGACGGGTGCAGTGAATTCTTGACTGCTGACCGGCACCAACGCCAATAGCCTGACCGTCAACCGCAAAGCAAACTGAATTAGACTGTGTGTATTTTAATGTAATAAGAGAAATTATAAGGTCTCTTTTTGCACTGTCGGGCAAGTTCTTGTTTTCGGTAACAAGATTTTGAAGTAATTCTTCATTAATCTTAAATTCGTTTCTACCTTGCTCAAAAGAAATTCCGTAAACCTGTTTGGTCTCGGTGGGAGCGGGAACATAGTTGGGGTCAATTTTAACTATATTGTAATTTCCGTTTCTCTTGGATTTTAAGATTTCCAAAGCCTCTGGGTCATAGTCGGGAGCAATAACACCGTCCGAAACCTCACGTTTGATTAAAAGAGCGGTGGTGACATCGCATTTGTCAGATAAAGCAACCCAGTCGCCAAAGGAACACATACGGTCGGTGCCACGGGCACGGGCATATGCACAAGCAAGGGGAGACTCGTCAAGACCTTCAATATCGTCCACAAAACAAGCTTTTTTGAGTTTATCGGATAAAGGAGTTCCAACAGCGGCACTTGTGGGGCTAACGTGCTTGAAAGAGGTAACTGCGGGAAGTCCCAAAGCTTCTTTTAACTCTTTTACCAACTGCCAAGAGTTAAATGCGTCAAGGAAATTGATATAACCTGGTCTGCCGCAAAGGATTTCAATGGGTAACTCGCCACCGTCTGCCATAAAGATTTTAGAGGGCTTTTGGTTGGGGTTACAGCCGTATTTAAGTTCAAATTCTTTCATATCGGTACTCCTTATTTGTTTTTGTTGATAATGATTTCGGTGGGCTCACTGCCATCAAGAGGAATAGCACGAACAAAGAGAGAAACCTTGTTGTCCTCATTTAAATTGTTCCAACACAA
>JAZSDI010000090.1:0-5131 GCA_045531045.1 Acutalibacteraceae bacterium
AATTTTCCATTATCTGATTTTGCTTCCCTCGGGAATACCGTCAACAAAGATTACCTTAACATCGTCCTCACTGCAGTCGGCAGCCAAAATCATACCGTTGGACTCAACTCCGCAAAGCTTGGCGGGTTTAAGGTTTGAAACCACGATAACACTGTGACCGATTAAATCTTCGGGAGTGTACCATTTAGCAATACCCGATGCTACAATTCTCGGTGTATCACTTCCGTCATTTAAGGTAAGCTTAAGCAACTTCTTTGCCTTTGGAATAGGCTCGCAAGCGGTGATTTTTGCTACTTTGAGTTCAACCTTAGCAAAGTCTTCAATGCCAATTTGAGCAATACCCTCAACCTCGGTTTTTACGGGTTCAGCCTTTGCCTCAATTTCAGCAGCGATTTCAGCCAAAACCTTTTCGGCATCTAAACGGGGGAAGAGATTAGCAGACTCGTCGGGAGTGTAACTCTCGGCTGTTCTCAACTCCTCGCAAGTGTTAGCACCGCAAATCTTTTCGGCAGTTTCGGGCATAATGGGTTTAAGCAAGGTGCCGATAATTTTTATAAGGTCTAATAGGTTATAAAGCACATCGTTTAAGCGGTCTTTCTGAGCCTCGTCCTTAGCAAGTGCCCAAGGCATCGTTTCGTCAATATACTTATTACATCTCTTTGCAAGGTCTAACACAGCACCGATAGCGTCGGCGTTTAGGTATGCGTCCATTGATTTGTGATATTTTTCAATAGACTCCTTTGCAAAGGCAAATAGTTCTTTGTCAAGTTCTTCGGTGATTTCGTGTTTTACAACACTGCCGCCGAAATATTTTTTGGTCATAGCAACTGTTCGACTAACAAGGTTGCCAATAGTATTTGCAAGGTCGGTGTTGAAAACGTTTATAAAGCTTTCATAGGTAAATGTGCCGTCATTTGCAAAGGGCATCTGAGAAAGCAAATAATAACGAACAGCATCTGCACCGAAACGCTTTGCAAGTTCGTCGGCATAAACCACGTTGCCTTTTGATTTACTCATTTTATCTTCGCCCACAAGTACCCAAGGATGACCCAAAACCTGCTTAGGCAAGGGAAGACCCAACGCCATTAAGATGACAGGCCAATAAATTGTGTGGAAACGCACAATATCTTTACCGATAACATGCAAATCTGCAGGCCACAAAGCCTCAAATTTATTTGTGCTGCCGTCAGGGTTGTAACCGATACCTGTGATATAGTTTGAAAGAGCGTCAATCCAAACATAGATAACGTGCTTATCGTCAAACTCGACGGGAACGCCCCATTTGAAAGAAGAACGGGAAACGCAAAGGTCGTTAAGACCTGGTTTTAAGAAATTATTAATCATCTCATTTTTGCGAGATTCGGGTTTAATGAAGTCAGGGTTTTCCTCGAAATACTTTAAGAGTCTGTCCTGATATTTGCTGAGTCTTAAGAAATAAGCTTCTTCTTTGGAGTCTATAACCTCTCTGCCACAGTCGGGACATTTGCCGTCCACAAGCTGAGACTCGGTATAAAAAGACTCACAAGGAACACAGTATTTACCCTCATAAGTGCTTTTGTAAATATCGCCTTGTTCGTAAAGCTTTGTGAAAATTCTCTGAACTGCCTTTTCGTGATCATCATCGGTTGTGCGGATAAACTTATCATAATCGGTGTTAAGGCTATCCCAAACAGCCTTGATGGTATCAGCCGCTCTGTCTACATATTTCTTAGGAGAAATACCCTCAGCATTTGCCTTTTCTTCAATTTTTTGACCGTGCTCGTCAGAGCCTGTCATTAAATAAACATCAAAACCCATTTGCTTTTTGTAACGGGCAATCATATCCGCTAAAACAATGTCATAAGCGTTGCCGATATGGGGTTTGCTTGAAGCATAAGCAATAGCGGTAGTAATATAAAACTTTTTATTTTCACTCATAAAATTTGCCTCCTAAGGTTTTTGAGTTAGATACAATAAGTATGACACAAGGGATGTGCCTGAACAATAAAGTAAAACGGCGGTATCGGTGAATAGAGAACCTAAACCGCTAAAGGAAGTATAACCAAACAAAAGAACACCTAATACGGCGCAAAGCACATAAGCCGCTGTCAGCCAAATATTTGAACGCTTTATTTTAGCAGCACTGTTTAAAATGGCGGGGAGTGCGGTTGGGTTTGGCTTGAAAGCTGCGGGAGCTGAAATGTTTTTAACGGGAGCCAAGGTGTTAATATATATATGACAGCCTGCGGCGGTCATAATTTTAACGGTGTCATCATAAAGTCCCAAATAATCGCAAATCATAGCTTCTGTTATATTGGGGTCTGATGTTTTGACAAGCAGTGTGACACCGCTGTTTGAAAGGCGTCTTAACTCTTTTGAAACGGTGGGGTCTGCGTCATATCTCACAATAAGCAAAGCACACGCTTTGTTTTGGTCTGAAACATAAACAGGGAAATATCCTTGTCTTAAAATTCGGCGGTCTAATTCCACGTCGGGAACCGAAATAGAGTGAGCCTCCATAAGAGTGCGGTTGCCGATAAATAAAAGTCTGTTATCAACCCAACCTGAAATTCCCAAGGCTTCTTCGTATTTTACAGTGTCAGAATCGGGTAAAACATCAATGTTGCTGTTACCCGCAATTTGCTTGAAAATAGGTGCTAAAGGACTTTGCATTGCCTCGGTCAGCGAAGCCGCACGGAGAATTGTGTCCTCCAAATTGTTTTCAGATAACACCTTCATCTGATGTAGTGTAACTGTGCCCTCGGGGAAAATATCCTGAGCATTTAAAACAACGGCATTTGCTTCTTCAATAAGATGAGCGCCCATTTTACCCGCTATCATAGCGCCTTTACGGGCTAGTTTCTTGGAACTGTCATAAACAGGTAAAACATCAATAAGCGTTATAATCGGCAGAGCCGTTATGCAGAGCACCGATGCGGCGGCATAGAAACCGTAAATCAGTCCGTCAAACAAAACGGTAGCCAAAAAGCCTGACAAAATGGATACGCACAAGGAAATAACTGTAACCAGACCCATATTTCCGTTAAGGAAAGAGCCAAACTCGGTGTGTTTCATAAAATCGTTTATCTGTTCGGCTTTTTGCGGACCTGCAATAAGGCTTTCACCCTCAACCGAGCCTTTGGTCATGGCAAGGGTGATGGCGGGGTCATTTATAAGTGAAACAGCATTTTTGGTGCCCTTAACTACAATTTGTTTAAATGAACGAAGCTTAGACGAAGCACTCATAAAATTGCTTACCGAATTTGTGCTTAAAATTATCATAATCAACAACTGCAATTTTAAGATTATCTCGCCTGAAATTATTCCAAGAATAAAATAGGGGATAATGCCTATTGTAGCAAGGCTGACTGCAACGCCGCTGTCACTCTTTTTAGAAAAGATTTTTCCTAAACTTAAGAATATTTTAAGGTTAAGCAAGGTTGATAAAAGGAAAAACACAGATGTTATAATCATACAAACTTTGGTATAACTTAAAATAACATCCGACATAAAGGGGAACATAAAGAAAGCGGTTAAAAGGGTAAGAAGTATGCTACCACACATAGAGAAAAAGGCATTTTTCTTTGATTTTACCATTTTTTTCAAAATGTTTCTGCCGCTTTGAGTATCGACATACTCGGTTTTGGGAACAAACTCCTCAAAATCACTTTTTTCGAGTTTTATTTCCTCGGTCTCGGTCACAGGTGTCTCTTTAATTTTCAAAAGTTCTCCCGTGAAATCAAGAGGTCTTGTTTGTGAGGAAATAAAAATATCCTGAGTGCTTTCAATTTTGTTTTTAATCGGGGTAAAAGTTACGGTTTGGTTTGTATCCTCTGCCGGTTCTTCTGCTTTGAAAACGGGGAAATCGGGGATATCAATGTCGGATATTACCGCAATTTGAGGCTCATCCAAAACCTCGTCGGTTTCTTCTTCAATAATTGTTTCTTCAGGTTCGGGGTCGGGAATAATGGGGTTTTTAATCTCAATCGGTGGTTTTTCTTCGGTTTCAAAAACAACGCCGTATTCTTTTGATAATCTTTCAAGGGTGCTCAAGCTGTCATTTCGCAAAATTTCTGCTACAGATTCAAGCTCATACAAGGGTTTGTTATCTACAGAAGTATCATTTCCCTCGTCGTCTAAAATATAGGGCAAACATTTATCAAGAAGACTTTTTTGAGGCTCATCTTTGATTTCCTCTTTAGGTTCGTTGGTTTCACCTGTCATTTTCTTTCTGAGCGATTCTAAAGCGGAATGAGAAGAGGAACTCGGCTTCTTTTGTTTGATTATTTCGTCAGCGCTAAGAGCGTCGGGATGATGAAAATCTCCCTTTCCGAAAGGAATTTCTATTTCTGTGTCAAAGGAGTTGTCTTTATTTATATTGTCTTTCATTTCGCTCTCCTTTTATTTACAACCTCATACATTAAAATTCCTGCCGCAACAGAAGCGTTGAGCGAATTAATCTTACCAAGCATTGGCAGACTTATAATTCTGTCACACTTTTTAGCGGTCAAAGTGCCAATTCCTTTGCCTTCGTTTCCAATAACCAAAGCGCAAGGTAGGTCGAAATCAACGGCGGTATAATCCTCACCGTCCATATCGGCGCCCATAACCCAAATACCTTTTTCTTTAAGCATTTCAATGGTAGAGGGGATATTGGTTACACGGGCAACCTTCATATATTCAAGCGCACCGCAAGCGCTTTTAGCAACGGTGGCGTTAAGTGAAGCACTGCGACGTTTTGGAATTATAATACCATGAACACGGCAGGCTTCAGCGGTACGAATAATTGCGCCCAAGTTATGCGGGTCTTCAATTTCGTCGCAAATAATTATAAAAGGCTTTTCGCCGAGTTCATCTGCTTTTGCTAAAATATCCTCGACAGTGGAATATTCCTGTTCGGCAAATAGCACCGCAACACCTTGGTGGTTTGCCCCGCCGCAGTAATAGTCAAGCTTTTGGGGACTAACCTCTTTAATTAAAATGCCCTTTTGTTTACACTTTGCAATAATAGCGGTAACGCTGCCGCCGCTAACACCGTGTGCAACGAGCAAGCGGTCAATTTCACGGCCTGAACGTACAGCTTCCAAGACAGGATTTCTTCCGCAAATTATGTTGTAACCCTGTTCTTTTGGTTGGTTATTTATATTATCCA
>JAZSDI010000033.1:0-6682 GCA_045531045.1 Acutalibacteraceae bacterium
GGTACTGTTTTGGCTCACACTGACGGTGGCGTACCTAACCTCATTATCAATGTTGATAAGCCTGACGAGGAAAACTTGGGCGAACTTATTTACTTCTTTGAAAAGGCTTGTGCTATTTCGGGTTATATGCTTGGTGTTAATCCCTTTGACCAACCCGGTGTTGAAAGCTATAAAAAGAATATGTTTGCACTCTTAGGCAAACCCGGTTTCGAAGCTCAAAAGGCTGAGCTTGAAAAGAGACTCGGAAAATAGGAAACTACTGCCTTGGGGCAGAACAATATATAAAGGAGCGATTTTAAATGATTAAAATCATCATTGGCAAAAAAGGTTCGGGCAAAACAAAGAAATTGGTAGATTTGGTTAACGCCGCAACTGCTGAAAGTTTAGGCAACGTTGTATGTATTGAAAAGGGCGATACCTTGACCTATTCTGTAACACATAAAGCTCGTTTAATAGATTCTGATACATTTGGTATTTCCGGTTATGGCGAGTATTACGGTATGTTGGCTGGAATTAAATCCGGCAACAATGACGTAACTCACATCTTTGGCGATGCAACACTTCGCATCGGCACACGCAACTATGATGAGTTGGTAGCTTTCTTTGAGAGATTGGCTAAGATTGAGGATGTTGAATTCTTATTCACTGTTTCTGCTGATAAGGAAGAGTTACCTAAGAAGTTATTTGATATAGCTGAAGTTGTAGCATAATTAAAAGCTCCCGAAAGGGAGTTTTTTTATAGGTAAATATAAGGATAAAATTAAAAGGATGTCTTTCGACAGCCTTTTTGTTATGCTTTTTTAAGCTTTCTGTTTTTCCAGATAACCCATAGGGGACCTGCAACAAAGAGCGAGGAAACAGCACCCGATACAAGACCGAAAGCCATAGGAATTACGAATGTACGCAAGGTGGTTAGACCGTAAATTTCGGAAACCACAACGATGGTAAGAACTGCTAAAACGGTTGTAACGGTTGTTACAATGTTTCTAATCATGGTTTGGTTAATACTCATATTAACAAGGTCACCAATTTCCATTGAGGGATTAAGTTTCTTGTTTTCACGAACACGGTCGTAAATAACGATAGTATCGTTAAGAGAGTAACCCAAAATTGTAAGAACAACTGCAATGTAGTTGGCATCAATCTGAAGTCTGAAAATAACACAAACAAAGAAGGTCACAAGAACATCAAATATCAAGGCAACCATTGCTGTAAGTGCGGCGGAAACACCGCCGATTTTTCTGAAACGGAAGCCAACATAAATTACAACCAATAAAGCGGTAATCAAAACGGCAACGATACTCTTTGCAAAGAATGTACCTGCGATAGTGGGGCTAACCGAGTTTGAATTGTAAAGCTTAATTTTATTGTCCTTAAACTCTTTCTCAAAAGCGGTGGTTAAAGCATCCTGCTTTTCAGCAGAGAGTGCGTTTTTGCCCGAAAGAGCAATTTCAAAGGTTTCGGTATCACCTGCCAAAGCAGTGCTCTTTGAAACTGAGAAAGCAGAGTCTAATTGCTTTTTGGCAACCTTTTCAATTTCTTCGGTTTTAATATCGCCTGTGTAGGAATAGGAAATCTTGGCACCGCCAGAGAAGTTGATATCAAGGTTAATACCAAAGAAACAAGCAACTAAACCAATAACGAAAATTGCGGCATAAACAAGTGCTACATATTTAAATGTTTTATTAAAATCAATGTTAAATTTACGCATTTGTCTTACCTCCGTAGAACCAAGGATTTCTGAATGCCTTGTATTTTGAAATGCTCTTAAGCATTAGCTTGGAGGCAACAACACCCATTATAAGGTTGAATATGGTACCTACAAGTAGGGTGTAACCGAATGAGTAAATAGAGCCTGTAATTGCAGAGCCTAAAAGGGACATTATGGGAGACATAATCTTTGCCATAATACCGTCAGGACTGCCGAATGCACCCATAAGTACTAGGGAAACAATAACGATAGTAACGTTACCGTCGATAATAGCGTTAAGTGAGTTTTTGAAACCGCTGTCAATAGCGCCGTCAATGGTTTTGCCTTTCTGGAATTCATCACGGATACGCTCAGCAGCAATAACGTTACAGTCAACGCCGACACCAACCGAAAGGATAATACCCGCAATACCGGGAACGGTGAGGGTGAAGCTGTTTGCTGACTCAAAGTAACCTGAAATACAAGCGATTGAACCTGCAAGTTGACCTAAAAGAGCAAATGCCGCAACAAAACCGTTTAAGCGGTAGCGTAAAATCATAAGTAAGCAAACAAGACCAAATGCAATAGAACCTGCAATAAGCATAACTCTTAAAGCATCAGAACCCAAGGTGGGGGAGATGATTTGAAGTTTGCTGTCATCAACAGTTAAAGCAAATGGAAGCTTACCGCTGTTGATTTGCTCGGATAACTCTTTTACATATTCTGCGGTCATATCACTGCCCGAAATGGTGCACTGACCGTTTGTTATAGGCTCATTAACAGTGGGAGCGGAAAGCAAAATTTCCTCAACAACAGGATTTCCTTGTTCATCTACTTCAGATGTGGTAGTGGAAAGCCAGATGGAAATCTGCTGTCCTGTCATAGAACTTGTAGCAGCAGCAAATTTAGAAGTACCTGCAGATGTGAGCTCAAGACCTACGATAGGTGCATTGTTCTCGGGATTAATAGCAGGGTATGCGCTCTTAACATCTTCTGCGCCTTTAAGAACAACCTCACCTGTCTTTTCTGTTCCTTTGCGGAAAACAAGAACAGCAGATGTTCCTAACTTCTCAACGGTTGCCACAGCATCAAAATCACTTTCGCCTGCTTCCCAGGGGAAACGAACGATAATTTGATGGTTCTGACTATCGGTATAAACCTCATAGTCTGTGATGTTTTCGTTCACAAGACGGGTCTCAATAATAGCCTTTGCGGCGTCCATATCCTCGCCTGTGATTTTAATATCTTCTTTGTTGGGTGAAAATACAGCCTCAACACCGCCTTTGATATCAATACCCCAGCGGATGTCTTTTGCACCCTTGAAGATAACCTCTCTCGTATCTCCATAGTAGTTTTCAATTCCGAAGAAAGCCGTAAAAGTGAGGGCTAAAATCAAAATCAAAACCACGAAAAAGGTCAGTTTACCTGACTTTCTGAGTTTCATTGGTAAATCCTCCAATTTTTAAATCTTTAAACTATTATACTTTAAAGCGCTTTTAAAGTCAATATTATTAGTCGTTTAAAAGCTTTTCTAAAACTGCATATTTCACAGCCAAGCAAAGAACAGCGGAAGCTTTTTGGAGTTCGTCTATTGTCGGATATGAAGGAGCAATTCTAAGGTTTGAATCATCAGGGTCAACGCCGTATGGATAGGTGGCACCTGCTGATGTGAGAATCATACCTGCATTAGCGCAAAGCTCTTCAACTCTCTTAGCACAACCCTTTGGAACATAAAGGCTTATAAAGTAACCGCCACGGGGTTTGGTCCAACGGGCAATGTTTGTGTCACCTAGCTGGGTTTCAAATGCCTCTAATACGGTTTCGAATTTTGGTCTCAAAATAGCGGCATGTTTTTGCATGTGTGCTTTAACATCGGCTGCACTTTTGAATATTCTTGCGTGTCTTAACTGATTTAATTTGTCAGGACCGATGGTCTGATATTTCATTCTGCCTTTCAAGAGAGCCACATTGTTAGGGCTTGCGGCCTCGGCAGCAACACCTGCACCGGGGAAAGTGATTTTAGAGGTGGAGGTGAAGATGATGGGTAAATCGGGGTTTCCTGCTTTTACGCACTCGGTGTAAATGTTTAAGAGTTTGTCGCCCTCGTCATACAAATCGTGGATTACATAAGCGTTATCCCAGAAAATTCTGAAATCACCTGCGGCAGGTTTTAAACGGGCCATACGCTTTACAACATTGTCGCTGTATGTAATGCCTTCGGGGTTAGAATATTTAGGAACACACCAGATACCCTTAACCTTTTCGTCTTTTACGAGTTCTTCAACAACGTCCATATCAGGACCCTCTTCATTAGAGGGAACAGGAATAAGTTCCAAACCAAAATATTCAGTGATGGCGAAGTGACGGTCATAACCGGGAACGGGACAAAGGAATTTAATCCCTTCCTGTTTGCACCAAGGCTCTCCGCCCATACCGTGTGTCATAGCCTGAGCTACAGTGTCGAACATCATATTAAGTGATGAGTTGCCGCCAACAATAATCTGGTCGGGTTTAAGTTCCAAAATTTCAGCAAAAAGGTTTTTAAGTTCAACGAGTCCGTCAAGACCGCCGTAGTTTCTGCAGTCAATACCGTCAATATTTTTAAAGCCGATGTGATTACCAACCGAATCGAACATTTTCTGGCTAACATCCATACTGTCCGAGCTGGGCTTTCCTCTTGACATATCAAGAGAAAGGTGCATCGAGCGGTAGTGTTCGTATTCACGACATACCTCTGAAAATTCTTTTTCAAGCTCTTGCTTGTTTAAACTATAATAATCAGCCATAGTGAGCCTCCTTTAACCAATTAAATATACTACAAAATATGCTCTTTTTCAAGCATAATTTATTATATAATATAAAATAAATTAATATAATATATATTCAATATTAAAAATAGTGTTTTTATCCTTGCGAAAACACAAAATGTAGTGTATAATATAAACTGTATATGATAAATTGAGGAGTATGCAAAAAATGGCAAAAACCAATGTGAAATATGATAACGAAAGCATTAAAAAGCTTGAGGGTCCTGACCGTGTCCGCAAACGCCCAGGCGTGATTTTTGGCTCCGATGGACTTGACGGTTGCGAACATTCTGCTTTTGAGATTATTTCAAACTCTATTGACGAAGCTCGTGAGGGCTTTGGTAAGAAGATAATTGTTACAAAATATTCTGACGGTTCTATTGAAGTTCAGGACTTTGGCCGTGGTGCCCCTGTTGACTTTAACAACAATGAGCAGTGCTATAACTGGGAGCTTTTATATTGCGAACTTTATGCCGGAGGTAAATATAACACCAACGACGGCGCAAACTATGAGTATTCGGTTGGACTTAACGGCTTGGGTCTTTGCTCAACACAGTATTCTTCTGAATATATGGATGTTGAAATTAAGCGTGACGGTTTTAAATATAACCTCCACTTTGAAAAGGGTTATAATGTGGGCGGTCTTAAAAAAGAACCTTACACCGGCAAGGATACGGGCACCAAAACCCGTTGGAAGCCCGACTTAGAGGTATTTACCGAGACCGATATTCCCGTAGAGTATTTCTTAGATACCTTGAAAAGACAAGCTATTGTAAATGACGGGCTTTTGTTCCAGTTCAGAGAACAGCAGGGAAATAAGTTTATAAATCACGATATTGTATACGATAACGGTATTGTTGACTATGTTAACGAAACGGTTGGCGAGGATGCTTTGACTTCGGTTCAGACCTGGTCTACCGAGCGAAAGGGTCGTGACCGTGAGGACAAGCCTGAATACAAGGTTAAAATCAATGCCGCTTTGGTTTTTTCAAACAAGAAAACCTTAAAGGAATATTACCATAACTCAAGTTGGCTCGAGCATGGCGGTGTTCCCGAAAGGGCAACGAGAAACGCTCTTGTTTCTCAGATTGATGCTTATATTAAACAGACTAATAAATACAAAAACAATGAGAGCAAAATCACCTTCTCGGATGTTGAAGAATGTTTGGTTTTGGTTATTTCCTCTTTTTCTACCATGACATCTTATGAAAACCAAACCAAGAAAGCCATCACAAATAAGTTTATTTATGAGGCTATGGCAGATTTCCTCCGCCATCAGTTAGAGGTTTACTTTATAGAGAATAAAGCCGAGGCAGAAAAAATTGCCGATCAAGTGCTTATCAATAAGAGAAGCCGTGAGAGAAGTGAACGAGAGAGAATTAACATCAAGAAAACCTTGCAAAGTTCTAACAGTATGTTGGACCGTGTTGAAAAGTTTGTCGACTGCCGTTCTAAAGATGTAAATTTAAGAGAAGTATTTATCGTTGAGGGTGATTCGGCTTTGGGCTCTTGTAAACTTGCCCGTAATGCCGAATTCCAAGCTATAATGCCTGTAAGAGGTAAGATTTTAAACTGCCTTAAGGCTGATTACGATAAGGTATTCAAGAGCGAGATTATAACCAACCTTATTAAAATTTTAGGTTGCGGTGTTGAGGTTAAATCCAAGGCAAACAAGGGTCTTGCAACCTTTGATTTGTCAGCTCTTCGTTGGAACAAGATTATAATTTGTACCGATGCCGACGTTGACGGTTTCCACATCAGAACGCTTATTTTGACTATGATACACCGCCTTATGCCGACACTTATCAACGAGGGCAAGGTATTTATTGCCGAAACTCCTCTTTACGAAATCGGTACCAAGGATATGACCTATTTCGCATACGATGAAAAGGAGAAGAACGATATTCTCACAAAAATCGGGGATAAAAAATATACATTACAGCGTTCAAAGGGACTTGGTGAAAACCAACCAGATATGATGAACCTTACCACAATGAACCCCGAAACCCGCCGTCTTGTAAAGGTTATGCCCGAGGAGGCTGAGAGAACAGCCCAGATGTTTGATATGCTTTTGGGCGATGATTTGCAAGGCAGAAAAGAATTTATTGCAGAAAACGGCTATTTATATCTTGATGACGCCGATATTAGTTAATTCGAAATGCGTAATGCGTAATTCGTAATTAAA
>JAZSDI010000001.1:0-5394 GCA_045531045.1 Acutalibacteraceae bacterium
GCAAGGGTGCCGATTAAATGATTATTATGTCTGTTGACCTTGGAAAAGCAAGAACAGGAATTGCCGTTTCGGACAGTTTGGAAATGTTTGCTTTCCCAAAAACCGTTATTACAGAATATAACACCGAAAAATTAATAGATAAAATCTGCCTTTGCGCCAAAGAATATTCTGCCGATATTTTGGTTGTAGGCTTTCCTAAAAATATGGACGGAAGCGTGGGTTTCAGAGCCGAAGAATGTGAAAACATTGCAAACGCTTTGAAAGAAAAGACCTTGCTTGAAACCGTTTTGTGGGACGAAAGATGCACCACCATATCAGCCCACACAGCCCTCAATTACACCAACACAAGGGGTAAAGACAGAAAAAAAGTTATTGATGCAGTTGCGGCGGTTATAATACTTGAAGACTATCTTAAATACAGACAAAACCGAAAGGATTAGCATATATGTATAAATTTGAAACACATCTTCATACAAATAATTGCAGTGCCTGTGCCAAGTCTTCACCCGCAGAATATATTGAAGCCGCTTTAGAAAAAGAATACAGCGGTATTGTGGTCACAAATCATTTTTATCACGGCAATACACGAGTTGACCGAAATTTGCCTTGGCGTGATTTTGTTAATGCTTACATTGAAGATTATTTAGAGTTTAAAGAATTAGGGGACAAATACGGCATTACTGTATTTTTCGGCTTTGAAGATGTTATTTCCCAAGGCAAAGAAATGTTGGTGTACGGTCTCGACCCCAAATATCTCCTTGAACATCCTGATTATCTTTTAATGAGTTTGGAAGAAAAATCCCAATTTATTCACGAACATGGTGGTATTTGCGTTTGCGCTCACCCATTTAGAGATAGAAGTTATATCCCCGACCCTCACACTCCACCCAAGGCTGAATGTTATGATGCTATTGAGTGTTTTAATCTTGGCAATACCATTGAAGCCAATGAAAAAGCATTTGTTTTTACCTGCAATAAAAAAATGGTTATGTTTGCAGGAAGCGATGTTCACGATGCCAAAAACTTTGGTCATTCCGGTATTGAATTTGATACTCCCGTTACCGATTATCCCACCTTTTTAGAAAAGGTTAAGAAAGGCGATTTTAAATTAATCTACCCCGAATTTTAGGTGAAAAATATGTTTACAACTGTTAAAGGACTTAAAATCGAATATACCGAGCAAGGCGAAGGCACCCCTGTTCTTTTGCTTCACGGCTGGGGCTCATCTTTTGCGGTTTACGGCAGAATAATGAACGCTTTGAGTAATAAATGCCGTTTGGTTGCTGTTAATTTCCCCGGTTGCGGTGAAAGTGAAACTATGAAAGAACCTTGGAATTTAGAGGACTATTGCGATTTTTGTCTTGAATTTATGAAGAATGTGGGGCTTGAAAATCCCATACTCATAGGTCATTCCCACGGTGGAAGAGTGATTTTGAAACTGACCGCCGAGAAAATGGTTAATCCCCCTAAAATTGTTTTGCTTGACAGTGCAGGACTTATCCCCAAAAAGACCTTCAAACAAAAATACAGAGCCAACAGTTTTAAGGCAATTAAAACTGTTTTGACCTTGCCTGTTATCAGAAATTTCAGTGAAGAACTTTTACAGAAGGCCAGAAATCACTACGGCTCGGCTGACTATAACGCCGCTCCCGAAGTGCTTAGAAAAACCCTTGTCAGTCTTGTTAACACAGATTTAAGGGATATTTTGCCAAATATTTCTTGTCCCTCTCTTCTTATTTGGGGAGACCTTGACACCGCAACTCCCTTAGAGGACGCTAAAACTATTGAGGCTCTAATCCCCGACGCAGGTCTTTGTGTGCTTAAAGGCACGGGACATTACTCTTTTTGCGAAAGTCCCTTTGAGGCTGAGGCAATTTTAAAAAGCTTTATATGAAAGGAAGGTTTTGATGAATTATTACCTGTTAATATCTCTTGTTTTGGCAGCGGTTTCTTCCCTTTTCACTCTTAGCCGCCAACTGCAAATGCTACAGCAAAATTCATACTATCCTTCAAGATATTTTTCCTGGCTTAAGGACAATTTGCCTTTTTACGAGGTCTTAATGTTCCTTATAACCTCAATTTTATTTATTTTTAAATTCAACGTTGCTTTAGTAATCTTTTGCGCCGCAGTAGCCGCCATAAGAATACCGAGATACCTAAATATTCAGAAAAAATCAATTAAAAAGTTGGTTTTCACCGCAAGAGTAAAAAGACTATTTGCAACCGCTATTATAATTCAGGTTATTTTGATTTCAGTTTATGTGATATTCCCTATTACCCTTGCAGGTAGCCTTTGTTTAGATTTCAGTTTTGTTTTTTCTTATCTCGTTCCCGTTTTCACATTTATTCTTTGGGCAGTTACTCTACCCATTGAAAAAGCATTTAACCTATATTTTATAAACGATGCTAAAAAAATCCTTCGTTCCTATAAAGATTTAAAGGTTATAGGAATTACTGGAAGTTACGGAAAAACAACTACTAAATTTATTTTAACCCGTATTTTAAGCGAGAAATTTAATGTTGTGTGTACACCCCACAGTTTTAATACACCAATGGGCGTTGTGAGAACTGTGCGTGAGCATTTTAAACCGCAGACACAAATCTTTGTTTGCGAAATGGGTGCAAAAAATGTTGGTGACATTAAAGAAATCTGCAAAATTGTGCACCCCGACTTTGGTCTTATTACATCTGTTGGCGAACAACACCTTGAAACCTTTAAGAGTGTTGACAATGTATTCAAAACCAAGTTTGAATTAGCCGACGCTGTCTCACAAAAACAGGGTCTTACATTTGTGAACGGCGACAGTGAGGAAATTATAAACCGAATAAGCCGTGATGACTTTAAGATTTACGGAACTAATGAAGATTTTAATTACAGTATTTCTAACATCACTTGCGGTCGAAACGGTTCTAAGTTCGACCTTGATTTAGGTGACACTACCATCACCCTTTCAACCAAGCTTTTAGGTAAACACAGTATAGTTAATATTGCAGGCGCCGCCGCCTTGGCTTACAGTTTAGGTGTTTCGGCTGATGACATTAAATTTGCAGTGGCATCGCTAAAACCCACCGAGCACCGATTAGAACTTAAAAACAGTGTTAACCGCTCACTTTTGATTGATGATGCTTATAATGCAAACCCCGAAGGCTCGATAGAAGCAGTTAATGTTTTAAACTCCTTTGAGGGTATGAAAAAGGTTATTATTACCCCCGGTCTTATTGAACTTGGTGAGCGTGAATACGACTGTAACTTTAATTTAGGCGTTGCTGCCGCTTCAGTTTGCGATGTTGTGATTTTAGTTGGTATCAACCGCTCAAAGCCTTTGGCAGAGGGTATTAAATCCACTGACTTTAACACCGAAAACCTACACATTGTAGGTAGCTTTAAAGACGCTATGGCGATTTATTCAAAAATTGCCGACAGTAACACTGTCGTGCTTTTAGAAAACGATTTGCCCGATAACTATTTGAACTAAGAGGTCTTTTTATGAAAACAAATGTAGCATTTTTTTACGGTTGCCGTTCGGTTGAACACGAGGTTTCTATCATTTCCGCCGTTCAGGCTATGATGGCAATAAACAAGGAAAAATATGACATTACCCCTGTTTATGTTACTAAAGACGGCGAAATGTATACAGGCGAAAAACTTTTTACCATTGAAGAATACCGTGATTTGCCAAATCTTTTAAAAGACTGCAAAAAGGTTTTCTTTGTCAGAGAAAACGGCAAGGTACTTATGAAACAAGAAGCTGAAAAAGGCTTTTTCAAAAAAGAAATTCCCCCTGTTCAAATTGATGTTGCCTTCCCCGTTGTTCACGGCACAAACTGTGAGGACGGCACAATTCAGGGCTACTTAGAATTTTTAGGTCTGCCTTATGTTGGCTGTGATATTTTATCCTCGGCAGTTGGTATGGATAAAGCGGTATTTAAGGATGTTTTAATGAAAGCGGGGCTTCCTGTGCTTGACTGTATCCGCTTTACTTCCCGTGAATATTTAAGCAACAAAGAGGGTCTACAGGCTAAAATCTCAGAAAAAATCGGTTATCCTCTAATTGTTAAACCCGTAAATTTGGGGTCGAGTGTCGGTATCAGCAAGGTAAACTCTGCAGAAGAATTAGATGAAGCTTTAACCCTTGCAATATCCTTTGCCGATAAAATCTTGGTTGAAAGAGCCGTTACCAAAATCCGTGAAATTAACTGCTCGGTTTTGGGCGATGTTAACGAATGCTTTGCCAGTGTTTGCGAAGAACCCTTTATGAGCGACGAAATTCTTTCTTACGAAAATAAATACCTCTCTAACGCAAAGGGCGGTCAAAGTAAAGGTATGGCTTCTTTGGGAAGAAAAATACCCGCCGATTTAAGTGAAGAAAGAAGCAACGAAATCCGTGAGCTTTCTTGTAAGATATTCAAAGCTATTGGCGCTAACGGCGTTGTTAGAATTGACTATATTATCGACGGCGAGACCGATACTGTCTACGCCAACGAAATTAACACAATCCCTGGTTCCTTGGCTTTCTATCTTTGGGATGCTACCGATATGAAATATCCTGAGCTTTGCGATAAGCTTATTGAACTTGCTTTCCGCAGACAGCGTAACCGTGACAATCTAACCTTTACTATTGACACTAACATACTTTCAGGTGTTAAGCTCGGCGGTACAAAAGGCTCAAAAGGAGCAAAGTTTTAATGACTGAACTCATTGTAAAATTATTTATTAAAAACAGCGAAAACACAAAAGACAATACTGTCCGCAAGGCTTACGGCACATTGGGCGGTTTTGTTGGAATTATATGCAACCTTATTTTGTGTGTAATTAAAATCACTGTTGGTTTAATTTCAGGCAGTATATCCATTATGGCTGACGGTTTCAACAACCTCTCGGATATGGGTTCATCCCTTATCACCATTATCGGTTTTAAACTTGCAGGAAAGCCTGCCGATAAAGACCACCCCTTCGGTCACGGAAGAATAGAATACATATCGGCTTTCATTGTAGCTATGCTGATTTTAATTGTCGGTGTTGACCTTTTTGAAAGCTCGGTTAGTGCTCTTATAAACAATAATACAGCACCCACATACAGCCTTTGGGCGATTATTGTTCTTGCAGTTTCGGTTTTAATTAAATTTTGGATGTTTTTATTCAACAAAAAACTTTCAAAAAAAATTTCTTCCGAGGTTTTACTTGCAACCGCTAAAGACAGTTTAAATGACGCTATTGCCACTACTGTAATTTTACTCTCGGTTGCTGTTACAAAATTTGTAACCCTACCCTTTAATCTTGACGCATTGATGGGTATTTTGGTGGCATTGTTTATACTTTGGGCAGGAATTGGCTCTGCCCGTGATACACTCAACGAGATTTTAGGTAAACCGCCCGAAAAAGAACTTATTGAA
>JAZSDI010000018.1:0-3938 GCA_045531045.1 Acutalibacteraceae bacterium
CCTTTACAGATTCTTTTTACTAACATTGAGTATGACGAGTATTTAGGCAGAATCGGTGTCGGCCGTGTGATTCGAGGTTCTGTTAAATCGGGACAAAGCGTTGCCGTTTGTCATAAAGACGGCACAAGCACCAATGTTAAAATTGCAAAGCTATTTATGTATAGAGGCTTGAAACGATATGAGGCTGAGTCAGCCAAGGTCGGTGATATTATACAGGTTGCAGGTTTGTCTGAACTTGAAATTGGCGAAACTGCTTGTGACACTAACAATATTGAGGCTTTGCCCTTTGTTAAAATAGACGAGCCTACACTTGCTATGAACTTTATGGTAAATAATTCTCCTTTTGCGGGAAAAGACGGCAAGTTTGTAACCTCAAGAAATATTCGTGACCGCTTGTTTAAAGAGGTTATGACAAATGTCAGTCTTCGTGTGGAGGAGACCGACAGTGCCGACACCTTTAAGGTTTCGGGCAGAGGTGAATTGCACCTTTCAATTTTGATTGAAACCATGCGCCGTCAAGGTTACGAGTTCCAAGTTTCTCCCCCTGAGGTTATTTATAAGCGTGATGAAAACGGCAACCTTTTAGAGCCTATTGAACTTTTAATGATAGAAGTTCCCGAGGAATATGTCGGAACTGTTATGGAGCGTTTGGGTAGCAGAAAGGCTGAAATTAAAAATATGGGTACCCGTGACGGCGGAACATCTCATTTAGAGTTTTTAATCCCTGCACGAGGACTTTTAGGTTACCGTTCACAGTTCTTGACCGACACCAACGGCAACGGAATTATGAATCATGTTTTTAACAGTTATGAGCCATATAAGGGCGATATCGAACAGCGTTCTACCGGTTCGATTATTGTGCACGAAACAGGCGAATCCACAGGCTACGGTTTATTTAACACCCAAAGCCGAGGCAGACTCTTTATAGGTCCTGGTGTTCCTGTTTATGAGGGCATGATTGTGGGCGAAAACCCGAAAAATGACGATATCGTTTGTAATGTTTGCAAGAAAAAGCAGATGACCAATACCCGTGCTTCAGGCTCGGACGATGCGTTGAGATTAGTTCCACCCTCGAAACTCAGTCTCGAGCAGTCTTTGGAATTTATCAAAGATGACGAGCTTGTAGAGATTACCCCCAACAATATAAGACTTCGCAAGAGAATTTTAAATAAAGAAGAAAGAATGAAGGCAGAATCAAGGAAAAAGTAATGGAATATGTAATTTTTGACCTTGAATGGGATAATGTTTTTTACAAAAAAGAAAAGCGTTTTATAAACCAAATTCTTCAAATCGGCGCAGTTAAGCTTGACAGTGATTTTAACATCATTGACAGTTTAAGCGTTACTATCCGTTCCGCCCTTTCAAAGAGGGTAACGGGTAGATTTGCAACCCTTACGGGAATTACTACCGAAAAAATGCTTAGCGGTATTCCTTTGGAGGATGCTGTAAAGCAGTTTAATGAGTTTTCCCGTGATGCTCTTGTCACAATGACCTGGAGTGATTCTGACCTTTACACTATCGTGGAAAACGAGAAACTTCTCAAAGATTCGGGCGTTTCCTTTAATATGAATTTTTACCTCGACCTTCAAAAACTGGTACAGGCAAAAATGCGAGAAAAAGGGTATGAGAATAAAAATCAGGTATCCTTAGAGTTTGCGGCGGAGTTTTTCGGTATTAGCACCGAAGAATATTCAATGCACACAGCGGTGGATGACAGTACCGTTTGTGGCAGACTTCTTAAAATATGCTATAATGAGGATGTTTTCAAGAATTTACTCAGGGACACTAAAGACCCCGAATTTTACCGCCGACTGCACTTTAAATCTTATCCGATTACGGATATAAGTGATAAGGCGCTTGATAAAACCCAGTTTTGTTTTTGTTGCCCCGAATGTTCTACAAAGCTTAACCGAATTTCCAAGTGGAAATACCGCAACCGTTGGTTTTCTTCACCTTTTAGATGTCCTAAATGTAACGATAAGTATATAGGCAGAGTTTTTGCTAAGATGAATTTTGACGGTGTAACATATAAAAAACGGCTTTCCAAGATAGAGAAAAAGGAAGTTTTAAATGAAGTGCAACCTGTGTCCGAGGAAATGTAATGTTTTAAGAGACAATTTAAAAGGTTTTTGCAAAATGCCCCTGCTGCCAAAGGTAGCAAGGGCTGCTTTGCATTTATGGGAAGAACCTATTATAAGTGGGAATAAAGGCTCGGGCACAGTCTTTTTCAGCGGTTGTTCGCTTAGGTGTATTTACTGTCAGAATTATGAGGTTTCGAGAGGGGATATTGGAAAAGAAATATCAGTTTCTCGCTTGGCTGAGATTTTTAAAGAGTTAGAAGAGCAGGGGGCTCACAATATAAATCTTGTGTCGCCCACGCACTATGTTCACGCAATTATTGAGGCTTTGAAAATTTACAGACCTAAAATTCCGATTGTTTATAACTCAAGCGGTTATGAAAGCGCCGAGACACTCAAATTATTAGAAGATTATGTGGATATTTATTTAATTGACTTTAAATATACCGACTCTGCAAAGGCTAAGGAATATTCCTTGGCACCCGATTACCCCGAGGTTGTAAAGTCGGCAATAAGCGAGTGCTACCGCCAAAAATCAGAGTGTGTTATCAAAGACGGGATTATGCAAAAAGGCGTAATTGTTCGTCACCTCGTTTTACCCCAAAACACCAAAACCGCAATAGAGGTTTTTGATTGGGTAAGGGAAAAAACACCAAACGCTTATTTCAGTTTGATGAGTCAGTATTTGCCTTTTGGTAAGGCTCTGGACCACAAGGTTCTTGGCAGAAAAATAACCCGCAGAGAATATGAAAAGGTAGTGGATTACATCTGCGAGTTTGATTTTCCAAATGTTTTTATTCAAGAAAGAGAAAGTTCAAGTGAAAAGTTTATACCCTTGTTTGATTTAAAGGGAGTGTAAAAAAACCGCCGAAATCGGCGGTTTTTTTATAGATTTACCGTATTACAGTTTAAATTTTCTGCAAAGTTATAAATTGTTTTGTGGCAAGTAAACATCACAGCTTGGCGGTCCTTTGAATATTCTGTCAAGAATTCCAAGGTCTTGTTTGCACGGGTTTCATCGTATTGAGTTAAAGTATCGTCTAAGAATAGGGGTACATTTTCCTCAATTAATTCTGCCACAGCCAAACGCACACTCAAATATGCCTGGTCGAAGGTGCCGCTGCTTAAATATTCTGCCTCTCGGCTGATAGGATTTTCCTTTTCGCTTACATTAATTCCAAAGGATTTTGAAACGGTCATATCAGAATATTTTCCGTTTGTAAGGAGAGAAAAAATTTCTGCCGCTTTCTTTTCAAGTTGTGAGCCATAGTTTTGTCTAAGCTCGGCAAAGCTTTCCTTTAAAACCTCAACCGCAATATCGGCGCTGTCGCAAAAATCTTTTTGAGCGGTTAAAATTTCACTCATTTCACTAAGTTTGTCTTGCAAAACATCGGGGCTTTCAATTCCCGAAAGCAGAGATTTCAACTGGGCTTCAACAGCCGCTTCGGTGGATTTTCGCTCGGTGATTTCGGATAATAATTTTTCGTATTCCGCCTTTACGGAAGCAAAATCGACACTCTGCAAATCTTCAGTGTTCTGCATTTGCTCAAGTTTTGGTCTTGCATCTTCGTAAGATATATTGTTAAGGTAACGAAGAAGAAAATTGATTTGTTGCTTTAATTCCTTTTGTTTTTGGCAAGAATTTTCAATTTTTGCAATAATATCGGGATATTCACCGTCAATTTTTTGAAGTTCGGCTTTAAATTCTGCTTCGGCGGTGGCCTCATCGTTTTTAAGGTTTAAAAGTTCACCCTCAGCAGTAAGCAGAAGATTTTGTTGAGCCGATACAATCTGTGCATTTGAAGTGTTGGCAAGTTTAATTGCTTCAATTTTTGCTTTTTTATCAGCAATCTGAGATTT
>JAZSDI010000019.1:0-3373 GCA_045531045.1 Acutalibacteraceae bacterium
AGCAGGGATAATCTCCGCACCAATATTCATTTTAGCACCCTTAATATTATCGTGATGTGTACCACAAGCAATATCCTCTAAAATGCTCTCCAAATCTTCACCAAGGAATATGGAAACAATAGCAGGAGGAGCTTCATTAGCACCTAAACGATGGTCGTTACCTGCAGTTGCAACCGAAATTCTAAGTAAATCCTGATGCAAATCAACGGCACGGATGACAGCCACCAAAGTCAGCAAGAACAAAAGGTTTTCCTCTGGCTTTTTACCCGGTTTTAAAAAGTTAATTCCTGTATCGGTAGAAGGCGACCAGTTATTGTGCTTACCGCTACCGTTAACACCGTCATACGGCTTTTCGTGGAGAAGACAAACAAGTCCGTGCTTTAAAGCAGTCTTTTTCATCATTTCCATTGTAAGTTGATTATGGTCGGCGGCAATATTAATTGTTGTAAACACAGGTGCTAATTCATGCTGTGCGGGAGCAGCCTCGTTATGCTCGGTCTTAGCAAGAACACCCAATTTCCAAAGTTCAGCATCAAGCTCACGCATAAATGCTGCAACACGGGGTTTTAAAACGCCGAAATAATGGTCGTCCATCTCCTGACCTTTGGGTGGCATTGAACCGATTAAGGTTCTGCCGCAATATATAAGGTCGGGGCGTTTATCATAAAGGGTCTTGTCCACAAGGAAATACTCCTGTTCGGGACCAACCGTCACATTAACACGCTTAACATCATCGTGACCGAAAAGCTTAATAATTCTAAGTGCTTGTTTATTTATAGCCTCCATACTGCGAAGCAAAGGGGTTTTTTGGTCAAGAGCCTCACCTGTATAAGAGCAAAATGCAGTGGGAATACAAAGGGTTTCGTCCTTAATAAATGCGTAAGAACTGGGGTCCCAAGCGGTATAACCACGAGCCTCAAAAGTGGCTCTTAAACCACCTGATGGAAAAGAAGAAGCGTCAGGCTCACCTTTAATAAGTTCTTTGCCCGAAAACTCCATTAAGACTCCGCCATCTTCCGTTGGGGAAATAAAACTATCGTGTTTTTCAGCGGTAATTCCTGTTAAGGGTTGGAACCAATGGGTATAATGAGTGGCTCCCTTTTCGATAGCCCACTCTTTCATAGCATTTGCCACAGTATCGGCAATACTACTGTCTATGCCCTTACCCTCTTTAATGGTGGATTTTAGAATATTATATGTATCCTCGGGTAAGCGTTCTTTCATAACAGCATCGCCAAACACGTTACTGCCGAAAATTTCAATAACCTTATCCATGGTAACCCTCCTAAACTATATAAAATTATTATACCTTTTTAAGGGAATTTTGTCAAACTAATTATTGTTTATTTAAGAAAAGTAAAACTTCCGCCCATTTTGAAAATTATAAAGCAAACAGCAAGTGCCAAAACAGCCAAAGAAACCACAAACAAAATAACCGATTTTTTAGAGAACTTATAGCTTGTCTTATTAGCAGATACAAGACCCGTTTTCTTTAATGAATTAGTTATTGGCTTGTAAATTATTAGCAAAGAAGCCGCATTTACTATCGATTTGCAAAGGTTAAATGGGAAAAGCATTGTGGGAATCAGGGCTATAACCTCTGCCTTTTCAACACCCATATAATATGGTGTTATAAATATATTAGCCACCATCATAACAGCTGTTACACTTATAACCGAAACTACAACTGCAATAATTGCACCCGAAAAGCTTCTTTTGAACTTATAAACACTGCCACAAGCGATAGCAAATGTTGCGCTTGAAATAAAGTTCATAATAAGGCCGTAAAGACCTGTATCACTAACAGATAAAAGTTCCAAAACAGCAACCACACCAGCTGATGCCACGCCGCAAATAGGACCGTACAAAAGTGAAATTACAGAAATTACCGCATCCTTTAAATCAAAGGTTAAAAAACCTACCTTAAACCTGAAAACAAAGGTCATTAAAAAGGCAATGGCACAAAAAAGTGCAGTTACACTGATTTTCTTAACATTATTTTTCTGCATTTTAAACCTCCAAAATAAAAATCCCCCGATTAAAATCGGGGGAAATTGCAATAAAATTAATGCTTTATCTTCTTTCATCCGGACTATACCGTCGGCTTTGGAATTTCACCAAATCAACAGACTTTAATCTGCTCGCGGGCTTTAACCGCCGGTGAGGAATTACACCTCGCCCCGAAGATATTAATATTTTAAAACTTAAAACTTTAAAAGTCAAGGTCTATTTAGTCATTTCTAAAAATTCTTCTTCTGAGATTATCTTAATTCCTAAAGACTGAGCTTTTGTGAGTTTGCTTCCTGCATCCTCACCAGCAAGAACATAGTCGGTTTTCTTTGAAACTGAGGAAGAAGTTTTACCGCCAAAATTCTCGATAATCTCCCCTGCCTCGCTTCTTTTCAAGGTTGGCAAGGTACCTGTAAGCACAAAGGTTAGCCCTTTAAAACGAGTGTCGGTAACCTCTTTTAAGGATTTCATATTAAGACCTTTATTTTTAAGTGCTTCAACCATTTCTTTTGTATCATGAAGTGCAAAAAACTCAATAGCAGATTTTGCCATTATACCGCCAAAGCCCTCAATAGCCTCAAAATCCTCTAAAGAGGCCTCCAAAATAGCGTCCATATTGCCAAAATGCTCTGCCATTAAAGATGCCGCTTTAGCGCCGATATGGCGAATACCAAAAGCAAAAATCAGTTTTGATAAATCTTGTGCTTTGGAATTTTCAATGGCAATTTTAAGGTTTTCGGAAGACTTTTCGCCAATTCTTTCAAGCTTTTCAACCTCTGCAAAATCAAGTGAATAAAGGTCTACAATGTTAGAAATCAAGCCCGAATCTAAAAGTTGTTCCAAAACTGCGGGACCAAGTCCCTCAATATCCATTGCATCACGGGATGTAAAATGAATAAGATGACGAAGAAGTTGAGCGGGACATTCGGCGTTGGTGCAACGAATAACCGCCTCGCCCTCCTCCTTGAAAACCGCCGAGCCACAAGAAGGACAAACCGTTGGCATTTTATATGGCGCCGAGTTTTCGGCGTGTTTTGATACCGAAAGCACCTCGGGAATAATATCCCCCGCTTTGCGAACAACGATGGTATCACCAATTCCTATGCCCTTTGAGGTTATAAAATCCTCATTATGAAGTGTGGCACGGGAAACTGAGGTTCCTGCAAGGGTAATTGTGTCAAAAATCGCAGTCGGTGTCAACGCTCCCGTTCTGCCGACATTTATTTCAATTTCCTTTAAAACTGTTTCCTTTTCCTCAGGCGGATATTTATAAGCTACCGCCCATTTTGGAAATTTTGAGGTACTTCCAAGGTCATCTCTGTAAGCGAGATTATCAACCTTAACAACAGCGCCGTCAATATCA
>JAZSDI010000123.1:0-7082 GCA_045531045.1 Acutalibacteraceae bacterium
GGAAGAAAACAACCTAAATGGTTGTTTTCGCCGACGTGGGCAACGAGCGTAGCGAGGCGATAGCACACGGCAGTGTGCGGAAAAATCCCTATTCCCCAGCCAGAAAACCCGACTTGTTTCGACAAGTCGGTTTTTCAGTTATATTTGCCTTACAGCGAGTTATATTGCTTCGCAGTGATATTTGAACTTCGTTCAAGTTATATTCGCTTCGCGAGTTTTTAAGGCGAATATAATATCACTGAAACCGTAGGTTTCAATATCACTTTTATGAAATAAAAATATCACTAAATATGTATGAGTTCGAACATACAGGTCATAAATTCAAAAAGGCATCGAATTTTGCAAGTCAGATATATCTTTTTGTGCGTTGGCACAAAATATCGTTTAAATATACAAGGGTTCAAACAAAAAGTTAAAAAATAAAAAAAGTGGAGTTCAGATTTGTGGAACCTTTGGACAAAAATTTTTCTTATTTTTTTGCTTAGTATTGACTTTTAAAAAAACACGCTATATAATATAACAAATAATTCAATATGTTAGGAGAATTGTTATGAAAAAACTTAGTTTATTAATGTCTTTAATACTTTTGGTTACTGTTGGCGGAGTATATGCTACTTGGAACTATGCCCACGGTACAGCCACTTCTGGAACAAAGTACTTTGATGCTGTTACGGTTGTAGCTCCTATGGTTGAAACCAATTCAAAGGGAACTATTGAAGTCGACACTACAAATCTTTCTATTGTTGTTGATGATGCCGACAACGACTTTGAAGGCGACCTTGTTATCACAGGTGATGTTAAAGTAACCTTTACCCCTAACGATGGCGTTTCTTCAGATGTTGGTACCAACGGTATTAAAATGCAGTATGAACTTTCTGCTACTGAAAACTTTAAATATAATAATAATGATATCTTTACCGTTAACACAACCCCAAAGAAGCTTGATGCCGCTACAAAGAACTTTACTATTTCCGCAGATGAGCTTAAGGGTCTTATAACACTTAACGAAGTTAGTCTTCCTACCGCAGTTGATTATGAGAGTTTCAAGAATGCTCTTCACTCCGGTTCGATTATCTTAAAGGTTACAGAAGCAGCTTAATAATCACATTATATTACAAAAAATTATCCCATGCTAAACATGGGATAATTTTTTAGGAGAATTTTCAAAATGACGGGATACGATCTATATATTCTATTTTTATGTTTAATCGTGTTCACCCTCTTAACCGCGCTTTTTTCGGTTATGCTTACCTATATCATAAGAATGACCATAAAAACTATAAAGCACGGTTTAGAAGATGAACGTATTACAATTGAATACAAAAAAGCAAAAGAATCAAATCCTGTTTGGGATATTCTAATCAGAATAGTAACAACTATAATGTTGGTTATTATTTTTCTAGCCTTTTGTTTCTCCGTTTATGTTCAATGCTGTAATAACAGAGTAACCAGCAATGTACCCGTACCAAAGGTTGTTTTATCAGATTCGATGTCTTATAAAAACAAGGCTAACACCTACCTTAAAGAAAACCAGCTTGATAATCAATTTGAAACTTTCGATTTAATATTTGTTGAAAAATTACCTGATGAATTCGAGCTTGAACTCTTCGATATTGTAGTTTATGAACATCGAGATGATTTAATCATTCACAGAATTGTAGGTATAGAAGAGCCAAATGAAGAGCATCCCGATAATAGACATTTTCTGCTTCAAGGCGACGCTTCTCAGTTTTCGGACGAGTACCCTGTTTTATATGAACAAATGCGGGCTATATACAAAGGTAAACACATCAAATTTGTGGGAAGCTTTTTTGCTTTTATGCAATCTCCCGCAGGCTATCTTTGTATCTTACTTATAATTCTTGCCGTTATTGCGACTCCTATTGCCGAAAAGAAATTGCTTCAAGCAAAAATGCAAAGATTAGCCGAAATCGGAGTAATCGAAAACGACGAAAACAATACCTCTGAATCGGAGGTAAATCAAAATGAAGCTTAACAAACTGCTCACTTTAATAGTTTGTGTGTTTATTGCGCTTTCTCTTTCTGTTTCAGGAGTATTTGCACTGTGGCACTATTGGGGACCTTCCGAATCGGGTAACGGTTTGCTTTCAACCTCAATTTCTGAGTTTAAATACGGAACCATTTATATAACAAAGGTCTTAGCTATAGACGGTGATTATTCGAGCACATCAATTAAAAAAGTAAGCGAGCTTGATATTGGCGGCGAGCTTACCCTAAACAGTAAAAGTAATTCTTTTGTCTCTTATGCGGTAACCTTTTATAACAGTACCGATGTAAGTTACTATTATAATAAAACACAGGTTGTGTCTTGGGATAATGACAAAATAGGCTATACCGTCAGCGGAATAGAGCAAAAGGATGAAATACCTGCAAAAACATACAAAACTATTAATGTAACATTTGCATACAATACTAATGATGTTTCAAAAGTTATGTTGTCCTCAACACTTCACTTTAATTTTGTTGTGGATAAAGAATCTATAGGCGGCATTGTGGCGCAAACGGCTGTTGACAGATTCAGAGATATACTCAACAATAAGGTTGCTCCTGATTCTTATGAAACCTTAGAAAATGCAATGACCAACCGAAGCGGTTGGAATAAGGCATCAGCAGTTACCTATATTGGTAATGTTTCGGGTTCAAATAGCAGCGATTCTAAAGTCATAGAAACACTTTTCGGCGAAGAGTTTATGTCGATGGACTTGGACGGTGACGGAAAAGCAGAGCCTATAACTATAATGATAAAACGAGAGAACCTTGATGGAAATAATTCCACAGGTGCTGACTACACATATACCAGTTGGGGCAGAGAGTATACCGTAAGCGGTGCTGAAATGACTATATATATTACCTCTGAAAATCTTGATAATGTGTCAAGCGGTCAGTCAATTACAGTCTATGCTGCAGCTTTCACAAAGGCCTACGGCTCACAAGAGTGGGTACAACTTATCCCGCTAACAAAAGGAACTGCAGGAGCAAACAATTATGAAGGCTATGGCGGCGCTAACTCATTTAATACAGATACTTGGCTTTGTGAAGACGGTGATACCATAGAAGCACACGTAATGTTTGGCAACTAAATAAACTGTCAGTTAGTATACTTTGTAAAAAAACATTTTATATTAATTACCTCGAAATATGTAGTGGTTCAAACCCATAAGTCAAAAATTCAAAGGGCATCGAATTCGTACAAACTTTCCATTAAAAGCATTCACTCTTTCGAGTGGATGCTTTTAATTTTATCCGTAATAACCCAGAATTTTTCCACAACCTATTTTAGTTCCTGCATTACCTGAGGGTTGTGTTGTGAAATCGTCTTTGTTTTCATGAATGACTATTATCTTATTTTTGATTTCATCAAGCGTAAAACGATTCGTTAGTACCGTCATATAGGCAAATCCATTATTGCCAAAAAGTGGCGGAAGGTCACCTGCGTGGTAAGGGTGCTCACAATTTGATGGATTATAATGAGTTTTCGCATTACTGAATTGGTCGTTAGTATTGCCCGTACAACTTTCTCCGTCGTGTATATGAAGTGCAAAAACTCCGCCGTTACATATTGTGTTTTTGGGAAGATTATTTACCTTAATTGTAACTAAAACTCCCAAATCTGTTTGTATAAATGTTGCTTTGCCATATAATTGAGGGTGACCGTTCCCACCTTTAATTTCTGCTATTGCTCTCATAATTTATCCGCCCTTTACTGTTGAAATTTCTAATACACATTATGCTTAAAATTTTCAAATGACAGCATTATATTCTAATAATTTCCTATTGACAAATTTGGGTTTTGTGATAGAATAGTTAAGAACTGAATATTACTTATCAAGAGTAGTGGAGGGGTCCGGCCCTGTGAAGCTACGGCAACCTGTGTTTACAAGGTGCCAAATCCGGCGGTTTAACCGAAAGATGAGATTTTTTATTAACCGCCGTATGTTATGGCGGTTTTTTGTTTGAAAGAAAGGATGTTTTAAATGAGCAAATTTTTGTTTACATCAGAATCAGTAACCGAGGGTCATCCCGACAAGGTTTGTGATAGAATTTCTGACTCTGTTTTAGATGCAATTTTAAGCCAAGATAAATATGCCCGTGTTGCTTGTGAAACCTTTGCTACAACAGGCGTTGTTAATGTTATGGGAGAAATCACTACAACTGCAAATGTTGATATCCCAAAAATCGTAAGAAAAGCACTTTGCGACATTGGTTACGACAGCGCAGATGCAGGTTTTGACGGCAATACTTGCGCTGTTATGACCTCTATTGACAAGCAGTCAGCTGATATTGCTATGGGCGTTGACAACTCTTTGGAATTTAAAGACGGTAATGAGGATGAATACAACCTCCACGGCGCAGGTGACCAAGGTATGATGTTCGGTTACGCTTGTGATGAAACCGAGGAATTAATGCCTTTGGCAATTTCCTTGGCTCACGCTATGGCTATGCGTTTGACTGAGGTTAGAAAATCGGGCGAACTTACATATCTAAGACCTGACGGTAAAACTCAGGTTACAGTTGAGTATAATGACGGCGTTGCCACAAGAATTGACGCAGTTGTTGTATCTACTCAGCACAAAGAAAGTGTTACTTTAGAACAACTTAGAAGTGATATTTTAGAAAAGGTTATTAGACCTATTATTCCTGAAAATTTGCTTGACGAAAACACAAATATTTTCATTAACCCCACAGGCCGTTTCGTTATTGGCGGTCCTCAGGGCGATACAGGTCTTACAGGCAGAAAAATTATTGTTGATACCTATGGCGGTTATGCCCGTCACGGTGGCGGCGCTTTTTCGGGCAAAGACCCTACGAAGGTTGACCGTTCTGCAGCTTATGCCAGTCGTTATGTTGCTAAAAATATTGTGGCAGCTGGTTTGGCTTCTAAATGTGAAATTCAATTAGCATACGCTATCGGTGTTGCAAAGCCTGTTTCGGTTATGGTTGATACCTTTGGAACAGGTAAAGTATCTGACGAGGAAATTGCTAATGCTGTAACTAAGGTTTTTGACCTTCGTCCTGCGGCTATTATCGAAAAGCTTTCTCTTCGCAATCCTATTTATACTCCCACATCTGCCTACGGTCATTTTGGCAGAAAAGATGTTGAATTTCCTTGGGAAAAATTAGACAAGGTAGAAGAGCTTAAAGCATTATTTTGAGGTGTATCCATTGTTTGAAATTATAGAAAAAAAGGTGCTTAACAGTCAGGTGACTGCATTGACAATTTCGGCACCTCTTATAGCCAACAAGGTACAAGCGGGTCAGTTTGTAATTGTCAGAGTTCACGATAAGGGCGAGAGAATTCCGCTGACTGTTGCCGATTTTGACAGAGAAAAAGGCACTGTGACTATTATCTTTCAGGCTATCGGTTTTACAACTAAAAAACTTAGTCTCTTAAACGAGGGAGACTGTATTTGCGACTGTGTTGGACCATTGGGTATGCCGACTGAATTGGGTGCGCCTAAAAAGGCTATCGTAATTGGCGGTGGTGTTGGTTGCGCTATTGCTTATCCACAAGCTAAAACACTTAACAATATGGGTGTAAAAACCACAGTTGTTGCAGGTTTTAAGTCTAAGGATATTGTTATCTTAGAGGATGAATTTAAGGCTGTTTCTGACAACTTATATATTACTACTGATGACGGTTCATACGGTCAAAAAGGCTTTGTCACCGAAGTTTTAAAGGATTTACTCAGTAAAGACTCATATGATTTGGTTGTTGCTATTGGTCCTGTGCCTATGATGAAGGCTGTGGCTGAGGTTACAAGACCTTTAAATGTAAGGACAATAGTTAGTTTAAACCCAGTTATGATAGACGGTACAGGTATGTGCGGCGGCTGTCGTGTTACTGTTGGCGGAGAGGTTAAGTTCGCTTGTGTTGACGGACCCGATTTTGATGCGCATTTAGTTGATTTTGACGAGCTTATGCTTCGAAATACTTATTACAGACAAGAGGAAGCACACGCTTGCAGAATGGAGGGCAAAATCAATGGCTGATATGTCTCTCCTAAAGGTTAAAATGCCTGAACTTGACCCTCAAATTCGCAATAAAAACTTTTGCGAGGTAGCACTCGGTTATACTGAACAAATGGCTGTTGCCGAGGCAAATCGCTGTCTTCAGTGCAAAAATCCTCTTTGCGTAAGCGGTTGCCCTGTTAATGTTCAAATACCCGATTTTATAAAACTGATTACCGAGGGTAATTTTGAGGGTGCTTATCTCAAAATTAAGGAAACCAACTCTCTGCCTTCAATTTGTGGCAGAGTTTGTCCTCAAGAGCGTCAGTGTGAGGGTAAATGTGTGAGAGCGATTAAGGGTGAAAGTGTTGCTATCGGTAGACTTGAGCGTTTTGTTGCGGATTTCTGCAGAGAGAATTGTGACACACATATAAATAAAGTCACACCTAACGGCAAAAAAGTTGCTGTTGTGGGCTCGGGTCCTGCAGGACTTACTTGTGCCGGTGATTTGGCAAAACTCGGCTACGATGTTACAATTTTTGAGGCTTTTCACACTTCGGGCGGTGTTTTGGTTTACGGAATTCCTGAATTCCGTCTTCCAAAGGCTATTGTTGCCGAAGAAATCAAGGGTCTTGAAGATTTGGGCGTTAAAATCCAGAATAATGTGGTCGTTGGAAAAACCATAACTGTTGATGAAATAATTGATATGGGTTACGAGGCTGTTTTCATAGGCTCGGGTGCCGGTCTTCCAATGTTTATGGGAATTGAGGGAGAGGCTAGTCTTGGTGTATACTCGGCTAACGAATTTTTGACCCGTATTAACCTTATGAAAGCATATTTGGAAGATTATGACACACCTATAAAGACTCCAAATTCTGTCGCTGTTGTTGGTGGCGGTAATGTTGCAATGGACGCTGCCCGTTGCGCTAAACGCTTGGGTGCAGAGCATGTATATATTGTATACCGCCGAAGCGAAGAAGAAATGCCCGCCCGTAAGGAAGAAATACATCACGCCAAGGAAGAGGGAATAGAGTTTGTTCTTCTCTCTAACCCCAAACGAATTGTTGCTAATGATAAGGGCGAGGTTTCAAAGATTGAGTGTGTCAAGATGG
>JAZSDI010000130.1:0-2208 GCA_045531045.1 Acutalibacteraceae bacterium
CTTATGTGGTGCTCCATTTTACAAGCATCACGGGAAGCTGTTTCGCTTTCAACACCCAATTTTTCCAAAAAACTTGTAAGAAGAGTATGCCTTTCAAACATTTTTTCGGCAACTTCTTTACCGATTTCGGTCAGGTGCAAATATCCTGCATCATCTGTAGTGATATACTCCCCTTTTTTGAGAAGACTTACTGCCCTTGAAACGCTGGGCTTTGAAAAACCCATATATTCCGCAACATCTAAAGAACGGACATGGTCAATCTTCTTTGAAAGTATGTATATTGTTTCTAAATACATCTCGCCCGATTCTTGCAAAGACATATTATCACTCCTTGTTACAATTCCCACAGCTTGTAAAAAGCTTGTCTATATTAAGGCTCTTTTCCTCTTTGTTTTTAATAAAGAAAAGTTTTTCTAAAAAGCTTTCGGGCAAAGTATCGGCATAATAAGCGTTCATAACAAACCGCTCACAAGCAATATGCAAGGTGCTTCGCAAAATGCCGTCTGCTAACCCTAAATCCTCCAAAGGCTCGATATATTTTACAACCATTTTTTCCTTTGTTATATCAAAAAGACTGAAACCATAGTCTTTTTCCTTGTCACTTGCAATCAAACAAAGGGAATTTTCGTTTTGCTCAATACCGCTTTTTTCAAAAAGCGCCTTTGTTTTTTCTTTATCCTTTAAAACCGAAAGGGTAAGCATTAGTTTTCCTTCCTTTCAGTGTTTACATTTGTTAAATGTCTCATCTCACGCTCGTTTAAAGGACGCCACTTGCCCTGTGGCAACATTCCAAGTTTAACACCTGCAATTTCGGTGCGTTTAAGACGCAAAACCTCAAGCTCAACCTCTTCGCACATTCTTCTGATTTGTCGGTTTCTGCCCTCGTGAATAATGAAAATAAGCACAGTTCTGTCCGTCTTGCGTTCTGCAACAAAACAATCGCACGGCAAGGTCTTTCTGCCGTCTAAAACAATGCCCTCTTGAAGCTTTATAAGTTTTTCGTCCGATACCTCGCCCTTAACGGTCACTCGGTAGGTTTTATTTACACGAGCTGACGGGTGGGTAAGAGAATTTGCAAAATTTCCATCGTTGGTCATAATCAAAAGACCCTCAGAATTGCGGTCAAGTCGACCAACGGGGAAAACCTTAACGCCAACATCTTTTACAAGGTCAGCAACCGTCTTTCTGTCAAGTTCGTCGCTTAAAGTGGTCACAAAACCACGGGGTTTATGAAGCATTATATAAACCTTTTGGTTAACAGGCACAACAGTTTTTCCGCTAACGGTTACCTTATCTCTCTTAGGGTCAACCTTGGCGCCGATTTTAGCCACTCTGCCGTTAACCCTAACCTTGCCAAGTTCTATTAACTCCTCTGCCTTTCGGCGGGAAGCAACACCGCTTTCGGACAAATGCTTTTGAAGTCTTATTTTATTATCCTTCATTTATATCTCCCAAATTTTCATAAATATATTGCTAAAGCTGTCACCGACACAGTCCCAAAAATGTTTTTTCGGCACCGCCGTTTCTATATCTTTCGAAGCCTTAATTTCTTTTTTGTGAATTTCTTCGCCGTTTTTATAATATGTAACACTGCCGACCGTTTCGCCTTTTTTTATGGGCGCATAAAGAAACTCAGGCAGATTTATTTTATAAGAAAAACCGTTGGTATCAAGGGTGTTTACCGAAAAATCCTCAATTTCAACCTTTAAACTCTCCCCGCCCGAAGAAATAACAGGTATGGTATATTGGCTATCTTCGGGGATTATTTGTGCGGTTTTAATGCTATCTAAACCATAGTTTAAAAGTTCAGTATGGTCCGCCCAGTCGTTAGGGTCTTTTAAGGTTACGGCAATTACCCGTTTACCGTCTCGTTCAGCACAAGAAACCAAGCATCTTCCCGCCTTTTTGGTGAAACCCGTTTTAACTCCAACCGCTCCCTCAAAGGTTTTAAGAAGCTTGTTGTGGTTTGTAAGGGTTCTTCTGTAAGGTGGATTTCCGTATTCCAAGGTAGCCGATTTTGATGATGCTGCCTCGTAAAAAAGCTCGTTTCCCATACAAACCCGAGCTAAGTTTGCCAAATCTAAAGCGGTGGTGTAATGTTCATCGCCGTCAAGACCTGATGGTGTTTCAAAATGGGTGTTTGATAGTCCTAACTCCACAGCCTTGTCGTTCATCATCTTAACAAATCCGTCTATGGTGCCGCCCAAA
>JAZSDI010000139.1:0-9027 GCA_045531045.1 Acutalibacteraceae bacterium
TGGCAGCCGCCTCTAAGGGAGAACGACCTGTGTAGCATACATTGGGGTCATAACCCATAACAGATAAATTTGCAACATCACTGCCGGGTTTCAAACCGTCTGCTACAGTTTTGCAAAGACCGATTTCTGCAGTGCGGCAGAGCTTATCCATATAAGGTTTATTGGCGCATTCCATTGGGGTTTTATTGTCTAAAGCCTTGTTTGGAATATCTGCCATACCGTCACAAAGTAAAACTAAATATTTCATAACATCACCATAAATAATTTATTAATACAATTATACCATAAAACGGCAAAATGTAAATATCAATTTAAAATAAAAACTCCCTCTTCTGAGGGAGTTTTAGAAGTTTCTATTAGCCTAAAAATTTGTCGTGAACAGCACTAACCGCCTTATCGGCAACCTTAGCATCAATAAGTACCGAAATCTTGATTTCGCTTGTAGAAATCATATGAATATTGATACCTGCATCATAAAGTGCCTCGAACATTTTAGCGGCAATACCGGGATGGCTTTCCATACCGGCACCAACGATGGATACCTTAGAAATACTGTCATTTAAATTTATAGATTTAAAATCTAAAGCCTTTTTCATACCCTCAATAGCTTCAACGGCAATCTGACCTTGGTCAAGAGGAACAGAGAAGGTAATGTCCTTTGTTCCGTCACGACCAACAGACTGAAGAATTATATCAACATTAACTTTGTATTGAGCCAATTTGTTAAAGATTTTGAATGCAACACCTGGGGTGTCTTGTAAACCTACGATAGAAATAGTAGCAACATTATTGTCTTTAGCTACGCCTCTGATTAAAGTTTTTTCCATTTTAACAGTCTCCTTTACGATAGTACCGGGTTTTACTTCAAGGCTTGAAAGAACTTCAAGCTCAACATTATATTTTTTAGCCATCTCAACCGAGCGGTTGTTAAGAACCTGTGCACCTAATGATGCGAGTTCCAACATTTCGTCATAACTGATTTCATCCATTTTAATAGCATTAGAAACCTTGCGTGGATCTGCAGAATAAACACCGTCAACATCGGTATAAATCTGGCACAAATCAGCATTCATAGAAGCGGCAATAGCAACAGCGCTTGTGTCAGAACCGCCACGACCTAAGGTGGTAATGTCATCATACTTATTTAAGCCTTGGAAACCTGCAACAATTACAATGTTTTTCTTTGCAATTTCGGTTCTGATTCTTTCGGCATTAACTTTCTTAATACGGGCAATACCATGGTGTGAGTCGGTCTCAAATCCTGCTTGCCAACCAAGTAATGAAACTGCAGGGCAGCCAAGGGTTTCAATAGCCATAGCAAGTAAGGAAATTGAAATTTGTTCGCCTGATGCTAAAAGCATATCCATCTCTCTTTTAGAGGGATTTTTAGGATTGATTTCCTTTGCTTTTGCAATTAAATCATCTGTAGTATCACCTTGAGCGGATACCACAACAACTATGTCGTTGCCTTTTTTATAATCGTCAATGATGCGTCTTGCAACATTGAAAACTCTTTCAGCGTTTGCAACAGAAGAACCGCCGAACTTTTTAACAATTAAAGACATAATTTATAACCTCCAAGGAATATTAGAAAATAGTATGCAGTGTTTTAATTTCGCAATTATTGAAATTTGCAAGTTTTTCTTTTAAAACGCCTATAGTAACAGGTTTTGTGATGAAACAAATTTCTTTTGAAAATTCGTTTTTGGTAACAGTTTCAGTAAATGCTGCAAATTGGGTGTTAAACGTGTTATCAATAGCGGCAAAATCCTCACCAACAATTCTAACAAACATTTTTTCTTCGTTTTCAGAAGAACTTACAACATAACCCTTGTAACCGTCTGCCCAGTCAAGATACTTACGGGCATTAATATGCTTAGCACAGTCAATAATATCAGCCACAACAGCACTGGCTGTTGCTTCTTTACCTGCGCCCTTGCCATAGAACATAACTTCACCTGTCTGGTCGCTGTCGATTAATATTGCATTAAACACGCCGTCAACATGGGAAAGCATATTACTTCTGGTAACAACGGTGGGTCTTACTTCAGCAGAGATTTTTCCGTTTTCAAGTAACTTTGCGTGACCGATAAGTTTAATTACACAACCTAAGTTGTCAGCAGCATAAACATCATCTAAGGAAATATTTGAAATACCTGATGTTTCAACCTGTTCGGGATAAACATGTTTTCCAAAAGCCAAGGTAGCCAAAATACAAACCTTACGACAAGCATCGTGACCCTCAATATCAGCAGTAGGGTCTTTTTCAGCATAACCTTTATCTTGAGCAGGTTTCAAGGCGTCCTCAAAACTCATATTATCCACTATCATTTTATTGAGAATAAAATTGGTGGTTCCATTTAAAATGCCCCAAAACTCAGTAATTTGGTTTGCAGAAAGGCATTGTGTCATAGGTCTGAGTACGGGAATACCGCCGCCTACACTTGCTTCAAAAAGAAAATTAACATTGTTTTCTTTTGCAATTTTAATGAGTTCTGCGCCCTTGACTGCAACAAGTTCCTTGTTAGAGGTAACAACGCTTTTGCCCGATAAAAGACACTTTTTAACAAAATCATAAGCAGGGTTCACACCGCCCATAACTTCGGCAACAACCTTTACGCTGTCATCGTTTAAAATATCCTCGAAATTCTTAGTGAATTTATCAGCATAAGAAAGAGAGGGGAAATCCCTCAAATCGAGAATATACTTAACATCGATTTCATCGTGAATTTTTTCGGCGATTAGGTTATTGTGGTTTATTAAGATTTCGGCAACACCTGAGCCTACCACACCGTGACCCATAATGGCTACATTCATATTTTACCTCCTAAGGGTAAATAATAATTTCAAACTATTATACTATATTTTAAAGCCAAAAGCAACAAAAAAAGACAAATATCTTTTAATTTGTCTTAACTGTTGAATTTTATTTCTTAAGGAGGGCTGTTTTTGGGTGACAATGCAAAAAGGAATTTCATAATCAATACAATTTATTATTCTTTGTGGATACTGATATTTCTTAGTATCGGCAGATTGTTGACTAAATATATTCTCCCCTTTGGAATAGCGGTTATAGTGGCAAGTTTGATGCAAAGACCGGCAAAATTGTTATCCAAAAAAACAAGGTTGAAAAAAGGGATATGCTCAGTATTTCTTTCGGCTACGGTTTATATTATTCTGGCAGCGTTTTTGGTTTTTGTAATATTAAAGGTTTTTAGTTTTACGGGGGTTATAATAAAATCCTTATCCGGTTTTTCAGATGCGGCAAGTTCACTTTTTGAAAATATGCAAGGATTGTTTGAGGGTTTGCTTGGAAATGTGTCCGAGGAAGTAAAATACACAGCCGACAAAATCTTTCAAGGTATTCTTGAAAATTCAGTTTTAAAATTGTCTTCGTTTTTGTCTGATGGAGCCGCTTCGGTTGTTAAGACTGCACCCGCATTTCTTTTTAGCAGTATTGTGGCTTTAGCGGCTACTTGTTATATTTCGAGGGACTATGATAATCTTTCTGAATTTGTAAAGAAGATGATATCCGAAAAAACTATAAAAAACTACGCTAAAGTCAAGGTGGTTTTAAAAGAGTCGGTTTTGAAGATTTTAGGCGGTTATTTAATACTTATGCTTATAACTTTTCTTGAATTAGCCATTGGCTTATCATTTCTCAAGGTTAAAAATTGGTTAATTCTTTCGGCGGTTATTGCATTAATTGATGCATTACCTGTTTTAGGCGCAGGTGCGTTTTTAATTCCTTGGGGAATTTTTAATGTAATTATCGGTAATAAGTTTTTAGGAATAGGGCTTTTGATTTTGTATGTTGTTTTAATTGTTGTAAGAAATTTTGCAGAATCGAAAATTGTTGGAAATAAAACGGGAATTAATCCTTTATTTATACTTTTTGCAATGTTTTTGGGATTAAAGTTTTTTGGCTTTTTGGGAGTTGTGGTTCTGCCCGTAACACTTATTGTGATTATTAAATATTATAAGAATGAGATGGAAGAAGAACTGTCTTAAAAGTCTCAAAAAAGGAGCGTTAAGAAATGGGCTGTAATATAGAACTTGAAAGCATAACAAGTGCTATTAAAGCGAGAGATTTGCTAAGGCGCAAAAATTTTAAAGTTCAAATCGAAAAATCCACAAACGGTACTAAAAAAGGTTGCTCATATTCGGTTACAACCGATAAAGACTGCAACACTGCTTTAAAGATATTAAACGGTAATGTAAAAATAATCGGAATTTCATAATCGGGTGTTTAAAACACCCGTTTTTTAATGTGATTGACATATTTTAAAGGGGGATTTATTAATGATTTATTTCGATAACGCCGCCACAACGGGTGCAAAACCCAGAACAGTTGTTGAAGCGGTAAAATATGCTTTAGAACATTATTGCGCTAACCCCGGACGGTCGGGGCATTCGGCGTCAATCAAAACAGCAGAGGCAGTATATAAAACAAGAGAAAAACTATCGGATTTTTTTGGTTCTGACGGACCCGAAACGGTCGTTTTTACTCAAAACTGCACTCATAGCGCTAACTGTGTTATAAAGGGAATTTTAAAAAGGGGAGACCATTGCATAATCTCGTCTTTAGAACATAATGCAGTTGTAAGACCGCTTGTAAAAACGGGCGTTTCTTACAGTGTTGCCGAGGTATCAATGGAAAGTGATGACAAAACCGTTGAGAACTTTAAAAGATTAATAAAACCGAACACAAAGCTTGTTTTTTGTATGGGAGCTTCAAATGTGTGGGGTAAAATATTGCCTATAGAAAAAATCGGAAAACTATGCCGTGAAAAGGGGGTTTTATTTGCCGTCGATGCTGCACAAACGGCGGGTGTAATACCTATTGATATGAAAAAACAAAACATCGATTTTTTATGTATTGCGCCTCATAAAGGCTTATATGCACCAATGGGAATAGGTGTTTTGATTGCCCGTAAAAACCTGCCAGATACCATAATTGAAGGTGGCACAGGTACTAATTCTTTAGAACTTTACCAACCGTTACAACTTCCTGAAAGACTTGAGAGCGGAACTCTTAACGTACCTGCAATTTTAGGAATTTCGGCAGGTCTTGATTATATTTCGAAAATTGGCATAACCCGACTTTACGAAAGAGAATTATCTCTCATTATAAGGCTTTATAGTGAATTGAAAAAAATACCGCAAATTATTCTTTACACACCCTTGCCGTTACTAAATTCTTACGCACCTCTTTTGAGTTTTAATTTAAAGGAAATGGATTCTTCGGCGGTTGCAAATTTGCTTTCTCAAAACAATATTGCAGTAAGGGGAGGACTGCATTGTTCACCCTTTGCACACCGTCAAATGTCAACCGAAAATATTGGCGCTGTGAGGATTTCGGTGGCAAGTTTTAACAACTCAGCTGAAATTGACACCTTTCTGGGTGTTTTAAGGTCAAAAATTTTAAAAAAATGATAAAAAGATATTGCTACTATCTTTGTAATATGTTAAAATATAATATGTAATGTTATATTTATGAAGTAGAAGGATGTGGGTTTTTGAGCAGCTTGTGGAATGCTATATATTCTTTTTGGAACTACATAGTTTATGCCGTTTCAAATTTAAGAATTCCTTTGGATATAATCGATATTTTAGTGATGGCGTTTATAATTTTTAAAGCCATTGAATTTTTAAGGGAAACCCGTGCCGGTCAGCTTGTTAAAGGTATAGTTATGCTTGTGGTAATTTACTTTGTTGCTGATTGGCTTGATTTGGCTACAATCGAATGGTTGCTTAAAACTATAGTTAGTTCTGTAATTATTGTGGCGGCTGTTATTTTCCAACCTGAACTCAGGCGTATTCTTGAAAAGGTTGGCAGAACTGATTTTAAAGCAAGTCAACTTTTAGACGGTAAACAGGATGAAATGGCCACAACCATTGATAATGTCGCACGAGCCGCAGGTATTATGCAGGACCAAAAAATCGGTGCTTTGGTTGTATTTGAAGGTAAAACACAGTTAGGAGAAATTATTAACACAGGAACTGTACTTGATGCAAAATCTTCGGTTTCTGTTATCAATAACATATTCTTCCCAAAATCACCTTTACATGACGGCGCTGTAATTATTCGTGATGGAAGAGTTTATGCTGCCGGATGTATTCTTCCTCTTACTCAAAGAGATGATATAAGCTCACAACTCGGCACCCGTCACAGAGCGGCTATTGGTATGACCGAGAATTCCGATGCGGTTGTTTTGGTTGTTTCTGAGGAAACAGGTACTATTTCAATAGTTTCAAACGGACAAATCACAAGAAATTATAATGCAATATCTGCAAATCATGAGCTTTGCAAACTTTTGATTAGTGATGATCAGACCGAAAGCGAATCTTTGATTTCAAAGGTTTCGAATGCTTTTAAGAATATTAAAGCAAAGATAGGAAAGGGTGGAGAAGATGTTAAAAAAGATTAAATCCTTTTCCTTTAAGCAATTGCTGTTTAACCGCAAATTTACTATTCCTTTTTCCATTTTTTTGAGTTTTATTTTGTGGATGGGTATTACTGTCGGTCAAAAGGATGTCATTGAGAGGTCTTTTTCGGATGTAACGGTTACCGTTAACATGGAAAATACCTTTGCTTCGGAAAATAAGATGAGTATAATCGGTGATATTTCTGAACAAAGATTTACCGTTATGGTTATGGGTCAAAACAATGTTGTTGCCTCTTTAACGGGTAATGATATAAATCTTTTTGCTTCTGCGGCTGTTGTTGACAGTCCCGGTGAATATAATCTTGAGGTTTCAGCATCAAATTCTACAGCATCTGGTAACTATGATATTGTCAGCATATCGCCAAAAACTGTTAAGGTAAGCTTTGATTATGTAGAAACCAGAGAATTCACAGTAACAGCTTTAGCAGAAGGAGTAACAGCTTCAAAGGGACTTATTGCTGAGGCAGCGGTTGTGAGCGGTATTGAAAACAATACAATAACAATAACAGGACCCAGAACTGTTATCAACAGCATTGATACCGTTGCGGCTAAAACAAAAGTAAATAAAACTCTTTCTGAGAGCAAAACCTTTGATGCGGACATAGTTCTGCTTGATGAAAAGAACAAAGAAATTAGCGCTGAGAATTTACAGCTCAGTACAGATAACGTAAAAATAACTGTTCCTATTTCAAAGATGAAAAAAGTGCCTGTAAAGGTTGATTTCGCAAACACTCCAAAGGATTTTGATAAAGGAAGTATAAAGACTTCTGTAGACCACTCAAATATTACAATCATTGGCACACCTGAAACGGTTGATAAAATCACTGAGGTAATACTTTCGCCTATTGATATATCAACTTTAGGGGCAAAAACTGCAACCTTTGATGTTTCTCCGAAATTGCCCGAAGGCGTGAGAATGTTTGATACCATTGAAAATTTTGTCGTAACTGTAACTTTAAATAATTACCGAGAGAAAACAATTAATGTTTCAACAGTTAAAACCACAGGTGTTGCAAGTGGATTGTCGGCAAACGCTTCAAGTATAAAAAATGTAAAAATATGTGCCCCTGCAAATGTTATTGATAAAATCAATGAAAAAAATGTTTATGCAATGGTTGATTTAACCGACAAAAAAGCAGGCGAGCATGTTATAAATGCCGTAATTTCTTTTGAAGGTATTAATAATGCGTGGGCAGTTGGCGCATATCAGACATCTGTTACAATTAAATAATTTTTAAGGGGAGGGAAAAGCCTCCCCTTAATTCGAATTTTGTCATTTTTTTCTTGCCTGAATAAAATGTTTTAGGGAGGAGATTTTATGGCAGAATTTATATTCTTTATGGTTTTGGTTTTACCTGCTACATTAGGCTTTGCGGAGATTTTACATATTGTTAAAAGATGGTTTTTCTCTTCAGGTAAAACGGGTGAAAAAATACTTTTTTTAATACCCGATAATGATAATTTTGAAAGACAAATTTTAGAATTATCAAATGAATACAGGTGGCAAGGGAATATACTTGCCGAAAAAATATTTATAATAAACACAAAACTTGATTATGAAAACCGTAAAGAATGTGATGTTTTAGCCCAAAAGTTAGGGTTTAAAGTATTAGAACAGGAAAATTTCAATATTTCGGAAATTTGAAGGAGGCGGAAAAATGGGCGAAGAAATGACCTTGACCGAAATTAGCGGTACAGTTGAAAAAATCACCTATTTAAATTCCGCCAACTCATATACGGTTGCCACGGTTGCAACTAAAGATGAAAATATAACAGTTGTCGGTATTTTACCCTTTTTGAACGAGGGTGATACGGCAGTTTTTACAGGGGATTACACATTTCACCCCACCTACGGTCAACAGTTTAAGGCAGTTGAATTCAAGAGAATAATACCTAAAAATCAGGCGGATATTTTAAAGTATCTGTCATCTGGTGCAATCAAGGGTATTGGTCCTGCGACGGCAAGAAGAATTGTTGAAAAGTTTGGTGAAAGAAGTCTTGAAGTAATTGAGAATAATCCCGAAGAACTCTCAAATTTAAGGGGCATATCGATAGAAAAAGCAAAGAATATCGGTGCAGAATATGCTAAACAGTTCGGCATTAGAGAAATTATGCTTATGCTTTCTAAGTACGGTGTGGGCGCCGATAGGTGTTTAAATATTTACCGCCGTTTCGGTCAAAAATCCACCGAAATAATCAAAAGCAACCCTTATACGCTGTGCGAAAGGGGAATTGATTTTCCGTTTGAAACCGCCGAGGAATTGGCTCTTGAGTTCGGTTTTGATAAAGACAGTGAATTAAGAGTAAGTGCGGGTATTGAATATGTTTTAAATAGAAATCTCAGCAACGGGCACACCTGTTTGCCAAGAGATAAGTTTGTGGATGTTTGCTCAAACCTTTTGGAATGTAACCAAAGTACAGTAGAGGTTTGTTGTGACCGACTTATTGACTGTTTCAGAATTGCATCCAAAACAATAGGCAAAACTGAGTTTCTGGCTCTGCCTGAATATTTTTCTGCAGAACAGTATATTGCGGCTCGTCTGCTGTCTATCAAAGAGAACATTGATAATACTGTTAA
>JAZSDI010000135.1:0-13263 GCA_045531045.1 Acutalibacteraceae bacterium
CTTTGATTTCATCCAAGCTTGTTTGGATTTCATCGTGAGCAAAGCGAACGATTTCATTATATGAAGTTTCTAAATAAATAAAAACCAACCCCCAACAGTTTTGTTACTGCCGGGGGTTTTGTTATACCAATTAATTTTTAAGACTTTGAAGCGGAGCGGGGATTCGACCTGCACGGTCTATAAACTTTTTAGGGGATTTTGTGAGGTTTACCTTCATAATGGGGCCCGAACCTAAAAGTCCGCCAAACTCCAACTCCTCGCCCTCCTTTTTGCCGATGGAGGGGATTACTCTTACGGCGGTGGTCTTGGTGTTTACCATACCGATAGCCGCTTCGTCGGCAATAATTGCGGAGATTACCTCGGCGGGGGTTTCGCCAGGAATTACTATCATATCAAGTCCAACCGAGCAAACAGCGGTCATAGCCTCTAACTTGGAAAGTTCCAAATCGCCCGACCTTGCTGATGCTATCATACCTGCATCTTCGGATACGGGAATAAATGCGCCCGAAAGTCCGCCAACAGAGGAGGACGCCATAACTCCGCCCTTTTTAACAGCATCGTTCAGCATTGCCAAAGCGGCAGTTGTGCCGTGGGTGCCGCAAGCCTCAAGACCCATTTCCTCTAAAATGTGGGCAACCGAGTCGCCGACAGCGGGGGTGGGAGCAAGGGATAAATCAACAATTCCAAAAGGCACACCCAAACGTTTTGAAGCCTCGGTGCCAACCAACTGACCCATGCGGGTGATCTTAAATGCAGTGCGCTTAATAATCTCGGCGAGTTGACCTAAATCACCGTCGGGACATTTTTTTAATGCTGCCTGAACAACGCCAGGTCCCGAAACACCAACATGAATAACACAATCGGGCTCACCAACACCGTGGAAAGCGCCCGCCATAAAGGGATTATCCTCAACAGCGTTGCAGAAAACAACCAACTTGGCGCAACCGATACAGTCACGGTCGGCTGTGATTTCGGCGGTTTCACGAACAATCTGACCCATTAATTTAACGGCGTCCATATTAATACCTGCCTTGGTGGAGCCAATGTTAACCGACGAGCAGATATTGTTTGTAACCGATAATGCTTCGGGGATAGAGCGGATAAGCGCCTCGTCTCCCGCAGAGAAGCCTTTATGTACCAAAGCGGAATAACCGCCGATGAAGTTTACACCTGTAGCGTCAGCCGCCCTTTGAAGAGTTTTTGCAAACTGAACGGGGTTGCCGCCCGAAGCCGCCGCTATCATAGCGATAGGGGTTACCGAAATTCGCTTATTTATAATCGGGATACCGTATTCACGCTCAATATCCTCGGCAACCTTAACCAAATTTCCTGCAAGGCGGGTGATTTTATCATAAATTTTCTGACAGGCAACATCGGGGTCACTGTGGGCGCAGTCCAAAAGGGAAATGCCCATAGTAACAGTACGAATGTCAAGATTTTCTTCGGAAATCATATTTATGGTTTCCATTATATCATTAAGATTAATCATTATTTTTCCCCTTAAATTCTGTGCATAGAATTAAAAATATCCTCGTGCATAACACGAATATCAAGGCAGTTTTCCTTGCCTAAGGCCTTCATTTTATCTGAAAAATCGGCAAAACTGCAGTTTGAAGCAGAAATGTCGGTAAGCATTACCATTACAAAGATATCGTCAAGCACCGACTGTGTAATATCCAAAATATTAACATTACACTCGTTACAAACAGCACTTACCTTTGAAATAATTCCAACAGTGTCTTTTCCCATAACAGATACAACAGTTCTCATAAATATTCTCCTTAAACTATATAATTTATATGTCGATAATTTTTCCGCCGCCCACAAGAGTGTCGCCGTCATAAAAAACGGCGGCTTGACCTGCCGATGGCGCTCTTTGAGGCTCATCAAAAACAATTTTAACCTGCCCGTTTTCCAAAGGATATATTGTGGCGGGTTGTTCTGTGTGGCGGTAACGTAGTTTGGCTTTCACCCTCATTTCCTTTTCCAAGGTGTCAAAGGGGATAAAGTTCACATCACTCACCAAAACCTCTTTTTTGAAAAGGTGTTCTTCGTCGCCTAAAATAACGGTGTTTTTTTCGGCGTTTTTGTCAATTACAAACTGGGGTTTTCCGAGAGCAATTTTAAGACCTTTTCTTTGACCTATGGTGTAATGAATAACGCCCTCGTGTTTGCCTAAAACATTGCCGTTAATGTCTACATAATCTCCTGCTTCACTAACAAATCCGTCGGTCCTTTGTATAAATGCGGCATAGTCACCGTCAGGCACAAAACAAATGTCCTGCGAGTCGGGTCGGTTTGCATTTACAAGTTCTGCATTTTCAGCCTTTTCTCTGATGTCACTTTTTGTTAAATCACCCAAAGGCAACAAAAGGTGCTTTAACTGATATTGAGTTAGACTGTATAAAACATAAGACTGGTCTTTGGATAAATCCTTGGCTTTTTTGAGGACATATCGGTCGCCTTGCTTTTCAACCCTTGCGTAATGCCCTGTTGCGATTTTGTCAAAACCTTTATCGAGAGCAATATCCAGCATTTTGCCGAATTTAATGTATTTGTTACACTCAAGGCAAGGGTTGGGGGTAAGCCCTTGTTTATATTCATTTATAAAAGGGGCAACAACCTTTTGCTTGAAATCATCTGAAAGGTCAATGTTAAGGTGTTCTATATGGAGTTTCTCGCAAACGGATTTTGCGTCAGATATATCTCGGTCATTATCCTTTTCGCAAAGGGATAGGGTAAGTCCTGTAACCGAAAAACCCGTTTCTTTTAAAATCAAAGCACAGGCAGAGGAATCCACCCCACCGCTCATGCCGACTAATACCTTTTCCATCAGCTTTAAACCTTTCAAAATATTAAAGTAATTATATCAGTAAATTAACTAAAGGTCAATTATTAATATAACTTTCAGACTGTGAAAAAGGTAAAAAAATGTATGATATTAGCAATTTTTTATTGACTCACAAAAAAAATAGTAGTATTCTATATAGGTGAAAATTTTATTATTATTTTAACGGAGGTAATTTAGATGTTTAAATCAGCTTATTTAAACAGGGTTTACGAAGATGTAGCCAAGAGAAGTGCCGGTGAAAACGAGTTTTTACAGGCAGTTAAAGAGGTTTTGGAATCTATCGAGCCCGTTGTTGAAGCAAACCCCAAATATGAGGCAAACGGCGTTATTGAAAGAATGGTTGAGCCTGAAAGAATGATTTCTTTCAGAGTTTCTTGGGTAGATGATAACGGCAAGGTACAGGTTAACCGTGGTTACCGTGTTCAGTTTAACTCTGCTATCGGTCCTTACAAGGGCGGTCTTCGTTTCCATCCCACAGTTAACGCTTCTATTATGAAGTTCTTAGGTTTCGAGCAAACCTTTAAAAACAGTCTTACCAGTCTTCCCATGGGCGGCGGTAAGGGTGGTTCCGACTTTGACCCCAGAGGCCGTTCTGACGGAGAGATTATGCGTTTCTGCCAAAGCTTTATGACCGAACTTGCTAAGCACATCGGTGCAGATACTGACGTTCCCGCAGGTGACATCGGCGTTGGCGCTCGTGAGGTAGGTTACCTTTTCGGTCAGTATAAGAGACTTCGCAATGAGTTTGTTGGCGTTTTAACCGGTAAGGGTCTTCCCTACGGTGGTTCTCTTATCCGTCCTGAGGCTACAGGTTTCGGCGCTGTTTACTACACTGTTGAAATGCTTAAGCACTTCGGCGAAGAAATCAAGGGCAAAACCTTTGCTGTTTCCGGTTTCGGTAACGTTGCTTGGGGTACTGTAAAGAAGATTACCGAGCTTGGCGGTACTGTTCTTACAATTTCCGGTCCTGACGGTTATGTTTACGATAAAGACGGTATTAATACCGAAGAAAAGATTAACTACTTACTTGAGATGCGTGCTTCGGGTCACGATATGGTTAAGGATTATGCTGATAAGTTTGGTGTAGAGTACTTTGCAGGTCAGCGTCCTTGGAATACTAAAGTTGACATCGTAATGCCTTGCGCTACTCAGAACGAGGTTGGCATCGAGGATGCTAAGAACATCGTTGCAAACGGTGTTAAATATTATGTTGAGGTTGCTAATATGCCTACCACCGAAGAGGCTATGTCCTACCTCAGACAGAGCGGACTTTTAGTTGCTCCCTCCAAGGCTGTTAATGCCGGCGGTGTTGCTGTTTCCGGTCTTGAAATGAGCCAGAACTCTATGAGATACAGCTGGACTGCTGAAGAGGTTGACGCTAAACTTTATCAAATTATGGCTAACATTGTTAAGAACTCCTACGATGCTGCCAAAAAGTACGGCATGGACGGAGACCTTGTTGCAGGTGCTAACATTGCAGGTTTCGAAAAGGTTGCCGAAGCAATGATCGCTCAAGGTATTGCATACTAATATTGCTACATATTAAAAGACTGCACTTTTGTGCAGTCTTTTTTTATAATTTTCGGGACGATGTGGGCATCGTCCCCTACATTATATAAATAAGATGTTGCGAATTGGGAAATATTGTGATATACTACAATTACCACGCAACTGAATAATTTGTTTACAAAGGGAAGACTATTTGGTAAAAAGTTGTTCCTTTATTCCTTATTCCCTTGTGAACGAAGGTTGCGTGGTAGCAGTAAGGAACACTTTTTCGGTGTGTTCCTTATCGGGACACACTTTTTTAATTTCGGGTGATTAAATGACGGAAGATAAAACCATCAACCAAAGGGTTAAGGAATTAAGAACTTCGAGAAATGTAAACCAAAATACGCTCGGTATGTTTTTAGGCATTAAAACAAGCACCTATTCTCAAATGGAAAGAAAGGGAAACATTTCTGCCGAAAGATTAAAGCTTATTGCCGAATATTTTAAAGTAGATTATAACTATTTGCTTTCTGGAGAAATCTCAGGGCACGAGTCTTCAAAAGAAAAAGATATAAATTATACTTATGAAACTATAAAACAAGAACTCAAAGCGTATTATGAAGAAAGATATAATTTTTTGAATAGTTTTTCTAATTCGGAATTAAAATCTTTAAAAACAATTTCCTATCTTTCAAAGCCTAAACGCCGTGCAGTTTTCGAATATGCGTGTAAATTATTTAAAAAAGAAATTTAGATAGATTAAATCCTCCGTTGGAGGATTTTTTATATTTATATAAAAGTTTTCCGTTGTTATCATAAACATTGAGTTTGTATTTTTGGGCGGTTTTAACCGCTGTTTCAAAAAGGAAAAAGGCGCCTTTTTGGGATTTTATGTTCCCAAAACTTTTTCTCACCCTGTAAATTGTAATTTCACTCATAGCAAATACTCCCTCAAAACTTCTATTGCACGGTTTTTAATTCGGTTTACTGCCTGTCGGCTGATATTTAAATTCAAAGCAATTTCTGCGTCGCTGTAATCATATATGTATTTCAAGGTTATAACCGTCCGTTGCTTAGGAGTTAAATATTTAAGCGCATCCTTTAAAAAAGTGCGTTTTGAAAAATCCTCTGCAAAAGTAGTTTCGCTCGGCGCCCAACGGCTGACCTTTTTAAAATTTTCGTTTTGGCAGGAAAAGGCGATATACTTATTTCGCAAACAAACGGCTATATAACGGGAAAGTCCGTCGCCTTTGGCGCCTATAAAACGGGAAATATCCAATTTATACATAAGTTCGAGAAAAAAGACCGAAAGTTCCTCTGCGGTATCTTCGGCATCGCTCTTTCTTGCATAGTGGTGGATTAGACCCTCAAACTCCGAAAAAATCACAGGGAATACCGACATATCTCCTTTTCTGAATTTGCCCAAAAGGGATAAAAGACAACTGTTTTCCATAATTTTCCAACCTTCCTTTTTTCTTTAGAAAGAGGAAGGTTTTAATTTTGTAAACCTTTTTGTTTTTTGTTCCTTTCTCTTTCGAGAGACGATATAAGCGAAGATTGGAAAATTTTGTAGAAAAAAGGAGTAAAAGGTAGACAAAAAGGAACGAATTACAAAAAAAGCATAATAATATACCAAACTATTGACAAATATTGTGTATTAATGTATAATCATAGCAAAAAAATAACAATCCGCCATAACAAGCAGACTGTTAAAATATGTTAATGCTTTCGGAAGGTGGTTTGAAAGGAAAAAGGTATGATTTTGAAATGAGGGTGGCTGTTTGTGATATTGATAAAGCATTTTTATTGCAACTAAAAAAAGCGGTTTACCTTTATGCAAATAAAAACAAAATTGAAATTGTTGTGGAATGCTTTATTTCGGGCGAGGAACTGTTAAAATCAAGATATGATTATAATTTGATTTTTTTAGGATATCATCTGAGCGGTATTAACGGACTGAAAACAGCAGAGTTTTTAAGGGGCAAAGAAGATAATACCCCTATTATATTTGTGAGTGATTATACCGATTTTATTTTTGAATCCTTTGGAGTTAATCCTTATGGATTTCTTTTAAAATCTGAGTGGCAGGAAAATATTGTTTCGGTTTTAGAGGACTTTTTCAGACACAAGGGCGAAAATTATCCAATTCTTGTAAAAGACGGCACCGACACAGTTTGCATCAGCACCGAAAACATTTATTATCTCGAGGCGGATAACAAATACTGCTATATACATCTTTCAAAGGAAACCCTTTATTGTCACAAAACAATGGCGCAGGTTTTTGAGTGTTTGCCCAAAAGCCATTTTTGCAAAACAAACCGAGCATATATTGTTAATTTAAGCCATATAAGTCGGTATAATAATGATACTATAAAATTAAAAAACGGCAAGGAAATTCATCCAAGCCGTAAATATTATAAAAGTTTTAAAGAAGATTACCGTCGATTTTTAAAACCTGTGGAGGTTTAAATCTTTCTGCAGATGTAGAAAACTCTTTCCTCGGTATCGGTCGGCGGTTTTTGAGTCATATCGCCGAAAACTGCCTCAATTTTAAAACCAGCCTTTTCCAAAAGATACGCAAGTTCTTCACTTGTGTATGCCTTTTCACTAAACTCCTCACCGCTTCTTACATATATATCGTCCTCTTTTGTGAAAAAATCAAGCGAAATGTTTGTTATTTTGTTGTCGCTGTCAAATTCATTTTGCCAGACACAGTAAACATCCTCCTCGTCCAGAACAAAGGTGTTGTTGGCGAGGATTTTTTCTTGTTTATATAATGTGTTAACATCAAAAATAAAAAGGCGCTCAGGTTCTAAGAAAAGAGAAACTTTTTTGAGAGCGGTTTCAAGTGTTTCAATATCGGTTATGTGATTTATGCTGTCCATACAGCAAACAGCGCCGTCAACGGTTCCGTAAAGGTCAAGCTCTTCGGCACTTTGGCAAAGGTAGAGAATATCAAGACCCTCGTCGGCGGTTTTTTCACGAGCCACCGATAGCATATCCTCTGACATATCGGTGCCTATAACCTCAATACCTTTTTTTGCAAGTTCTATCGAAAATCCGCCTGTTCCGCAGGCAACATCTAACAGCAAAGTGGGTTTTCGGTCAAACCTTTCAAAAAGATTTAAGATATATTCGGTGCGTGACAAATAATTAACATCACCCATTAAGGCATCGTAAACATAGGCAAAGTCGGTGTAAGACATTATTTAAGTCTCCCGAAAGCAGTCTGAAAACCTTCGTTTATAGCACGGGAAACACGGCTGATGGTAGCGGTTGATGCTCCCGTTGCCTCGATAATTTCGTTATAAACCTTTTTATCGTTAAGCATTTTAGCCACAACAAAGCGTTGGGCTATGGTGTTTATCTCTTTGGGGGTACAAGCATCCGCAAAAAAATTTTCTAATTCCTCTCGGGTTTTAAGGGTTAAAATAGCATCGTAAAAATCGGCTGTAAAGTCCATTTTTGCCATAAAAATGAGCCTCCTTTGTTAATAAAATTAGTTTAGCACATAAAAGCGCTAAAGTCAAGGAATAGAAAGTCTAAAAAAGTTCTTGCATTTTGATAACAGTTGTGATATACTATATCGGCTAATGGAAATTAGCAAATAAAAACACACATCTTACTCTTTAACGGCTCAGGCTGTCACCCAAGCTGTCGGGTGTTTTCGAACGGGTAAGATGGAGGAAAATTCTTAGGAGGAAAAAGAAATGGCAGTAGTATCAATGAAACAGCTTCTTGAAGCAGGCGTTCATTTTGGACACCAGACAAGACGCTGGAACCCGAAAATGGCTGAGTACATTTTCACAGAAAGAAACGGTATTTACATTATCGACCTTCAGAAGACCGTTAAGAAACTTAACGACGCTTACATGTTCGTTCGTGACATCGCAGCTGAAGGCGGAGACATTCTCTTCGTAGGTACCAAGAAACAGGCTCAGGATTCTATTAAAGAGGAAGCTGAGCATTGCGGTATGCCCTATGTTAACGCTCGTTGGCTTGGCGGTATGCTCACAAACTTCACAACAATCAAAACCCGTATTGCTCGTTTAAATCAGCTTCGTGCTATGCGTGATGACGGAACATTCGAGCTTCTTCCCAAAAAGGAAGTTATCAAACTCAACCTTGAGATTGAAAAGCTTGAGAAGTTCTTAGGCGGTATTCAGGAGATGAAGAAAACTCCTGCTGCTATGTTCATCGTTGACCCCCGCAAGGAGAGAATCGCTGTTGCTGAAGCTAAGAAATTAGGCATCCCGATTATCGCTATCGTTGATACCAACTGTGACCCTGACGAAATCGATGCTGTTATCCCCGGTAACGATGACGCTATCCGTGCTGTAAAGCTTATTGCTGAGACTATGGCTGCTGCTGTAATCGAGGGTAGACAAGGTACCGAAATGGGTACTGCTGCTGAAGAAGCAGAAGAAGTAGCTGAAGAGGCTGCTGAATAATTAAATTTACGGAGGAAACTATAATGGCTTTTACTGCTAAAGATGTTCAGGCTTTAAGAGAGAAAACCGGTTGCGGTATGATGGACTGTAAAAAGGCTCTTACCGAAACAAATGGCGATATGGACGCCGCTGCTGATTACCTTCGTGAAAAGGGCTTGGCTTCCCAAGCTAAGAAGGCTGGCAGAATTGCCGCTGAAGGTACAGTTTGCGCTTACACTAAAGACGGTGTTGGCGTTTTAGTTGAGTTAAACAGTGAGACCGACTTCGTTGCTAACGGTGACGGCTTCAAGGCTTTGGCTCAGGAAGTTGCAGAAATCGTTGCAGAGCAGAACCCTGCTGACCTTGATGCTTTACTCGCTTGTGAGAAGGACGGTATGACCGTTGAGGCTAAGGTTCAGGAGTTGTTCCTTGCTATTCGTGAGAACATTAAAGTTCGCAGATTCGTACGTGTTGAAGGAAAGGTTGTTTCCTATGTTCACGCCGGCGGTAAAATCGGTGTTATCGTAAACTTTGATACCGATTTGGCTGCTGATAATGCTGACCTTATTGCTATGGGTAAAAACATTGCAATGCAGGTTGCTGCTATGAACCCCTCTTATCTTGACGAGGCTTCTGTTCCTGCAGAGGTTATCGCTAAAGAGAAGGAAATCCTCATCGCACAGATGAAGGAAGACCCCAAAATGGCTAACAAGCCTGAGGCTGTTCTCGGCAAAATTGTTGAAGGCAAAATCGGCAAATACTACAAGGAAAACTGCCTTGTTGAGCAACAGTATGTTATCGATGGCGATTTAACCGTTGGTAAGTACATTGCTAACACTGCTAAAGACCTTGGCGCTAATATTACTCTTACCTCTTTTGTTCGTTTCGAAAAGGGAGAGGGTATTGAGAAGGGTGTTGACGACTTCGCTGCTGAAGTTGCTGCAATGGCAAAATAATTCAAAGCTTAAAGCTTTTAAACCCCCACATATTGTGGGGGTTTATTTTTTCGTGTCTAGAAGATTAATAAAGTTTAAAGGATTGATGATTTTTATTGAAAATCTTGGTTACTTGTGGTAAAATATAGTGTGGATTTTACCGTTTAAAAGGAGAGTGACAATATGGCTTTTTTGCAAAGGGTTAAAGAAAAAGCTGTGGCACTTAAAAATATAATATTTAAATTTGTTAAGGAAAAGGCGCCCCTTGTCAGAGATTGGATACTTGCCTTTTTAAAGAATACCTTTGAAATTACTTCTTCAAAGAAAAGCAAAATCACAGGTATTGTATTTTTATCCATCACACTGGTTTGGGTAGTTCTTAGCGTTAACACATTTTTGTCAATGGAAACCTCAAGCAAATGGGTGCTTTTGGCATTTGCACTTGCTTGTCCTTTCCTGATCGGTCTTAATATTGCCTTTACTATAAGAATTAAAAACAATATAATAAATCAAATCTGGCATTTTGTGGCTTTACTTTTGATGCCGATTTTGATTATGACAATGACCGAAGCTCTGAATAACATATTTATTTATGATATGACCTATTTGGGCTTTTTGGGTAATTACCTTGTAATTCTTATAATGCTTTTCATTTTCTTTGCGTTAACGGGAAGCTTAAAGGTTGCATATTTGACGGTACCCACTATTGTTTACGGTTTTGCTTTGGCACACAGTTATATAATGAATTTCAGAGGAACACCCTTTATTCCTATGGACTTTTTAAGTGTTACCACTGCCGCAGGTGTTGCCAGTACCTATAACTTTATGCCAACCTATAAGGAAATTATCGGCACATTTCTTTTTATAATTATTTTCACAATAGCGATTAAAACCAGAACACCTAAGTTTAATCTTTTAACAAAGATTATTTCCCGCACCTTCACCGCTACATTTAGCACGGTGCTTTTAACCCTTTTCTTTGCAACAAGTGTCTTTGCAGATATGGGTGTTCGCCCTGACTTCTGGAATCAGACCAGAGGCTATAAAAACTACGGTTTTGTATTCAGTTTCTTTTCTAATACAAAATATCTTTATATGTCAGAGCCAAGCGAGTATGACCCCAATGCAGTCGGCAACGATGTTAACGAGACTATTGACAAGGAAAACGATAAGGTGCCCACCGAAAAGACACCTAATGTTATCTGCATTATGAACGAAACCCTTTCTGATTTGAGGGTTTTAGGAAACCTTGAAACAAATGCAGAGTATATGCCTTTCCTAAGCGGATTGACCGAAAACACCGTCAGGGGAAATCTTTATGTTCCTGTTATCGGTGCCGGTACATCCAACACCGAGTTTGAGTTTTTAACAGGTCACTCCACCGCATTTTTGCCCTCGGGCAGTAACGCATATATGCTTTACATTAAAAACCATATTGCTTCCTTGGTTTCCACAATGGAGGCTCAAGGTTATTCCTCTTGGGCGTTGCATCCTTATTATAAGGACGGTTGGAAGAGAACTGAGGTTTATAACAATTTAGGCTTTAATAATTTCTTTGCATTAGAGCACATTTTGGGCGAGGATTTGATTCCCGAATTCAAAGCAAACGGCAGCGACCCCGATTATTTGCAACAGCTTATAGACCAGCATTTCCCTGGCAGTAATATGCTTCTTCGCCAGTATGTGAGCGATAAATATAATTATAAACTGCTTATAGAGAATTTTAAAAACCGAGATAAGTCCGTTCCTTATTTTGCCTTTAATGTTACAATGCAAAACCACGGCGGATATACTATCGATGCTCAAAACTTTGTTGAGGAAATCTATGCTACAAACACCTCAAAGGCATACCCGAAGGCAAACAAATATCTATCCCTTATAAAGCACACCGACGAAGCCTTTAAGGAACTTGTTGAGTATTTCTCAAAGGTTAAGGAGCCGACCGTTATTTGTATGTTCGGCGACCATCAACCCTCTATTGAAACTAAGTTTGTTGAGGAAATAATCGGCGTTGAAGATTTGGCTGATTTAACTCCCGAACAGGAACAGAGCCGTTATTGCACACCTTTCTATATCTGGGCAAACTATGATATAGAGGAGAAAACAGTTGAGAGATTAAGTTCCAACTACCTTTCTTCTTTGGTGCTTGATACAGCGGGAATTAAGCTAACAAAATACAATAAATACCTCTTAAAACTTGCCGAGACCTTGCCTGTTATCAACAACGCAGGTTATATTGACAAGGACGGTAACTATTATAAGTGGAGTGACGATTCTCCATATTCCGAAATTCTTGATAAATACGAGAAAATTCAGTATAACAATATTTTCGACCGTGAAAATGTAAATCTTGATACCTTCTATATTGAGGGGTATACTCCCGAGGAACCCGAACCCTTAGCACGAGAGGTCGAGGAAAATGGTTAACACCTGTCTTTGTTACATTGAAAGGGACAATAAATATTTAATGCTCCACCGTGTTAAAAAGGAAAAGGATTTAAACCGTGACAAGTGGGTTGGAATCGGCGGTAAATTTGAAGAGGGCGAGACTCCCGAGGAGTGCAATTTAAGAGAAACCCTTGAAGAAACGGGGCTTACCCTTAAAAATCAAACCTACCGAGGAATTGTAACCTTTGTGTCGGACAAATGGGGCACCGAATATATGCACCTTTTCCACAGCGATTGTTTTGAGGGAAATCTTAAGGAGTGCGACGAGGGAAATCTTGAGTGGGTTGAAAAATCCGAGGTTTATAATCTGCCTTTGTGGGCGGGGGATAAGATTTTTCTGCGTCTTTTAGAGGAGGATATACCCTTTTTCTCCCTGAAACTGGTTTACGAGGGAGAAAAATTAATCGGTGCAATTTTAAACGAGAAAAACTTAGATTTGGGTGAAGTTTAATGAATATTTGTGTTTACGGAGCTTCAAGCAACAATATTGATAAAAGCTATATAACCGCAATGGAAAATTTAGGGGAAGAAATGGCAAAAAGAGGTCACACCTTGGTTTTCGGCGGGGGTGCAAACGGACTTATGGGAGCAGTAGCGAGAGGTATGACCAAGGGCGGCGGCAAAATTGTTGGAATTTCCCCCAAGTTCTTTGATGTTGACGGTGTTTTGTATGACAAATGCACCGAGTTTATCTATACCGAAACAATGCGGGAGAGAAAACAACTTTTAGAGGATATGGCAGAAGCCTTTATTGTTATGCCCGGCGGTCCCGGAACACTTGACGAGTATTTTGAAACTTTGTGTTTAAGACAACTCGGTCACCACAATAAGCCAATGGCACTTTTTAATGTTAACGGTTATTATGATAATTTAAAGGGTATGCTCGAAACGGCTTTCAACGGCGGTTTTATGAGTGAGGAAATGATAAAGTTATCCCCCTTTTATGATGATGAAACTGCTCTTTTAAAGTATTTAGAGGAAAATTCGGGTGGCACAGGTGATTTTTCCATACTTAAGGATTTAAAGTAATATGGAAAATGCCATATATATTTTAAAAACAACCGAGCAAAACAAAAAAGCCGTTTCCAAAATTGCTTATGATTTTGTT
>JAZSDI010000147.1:0-2226 GCA_045531045.1 Acutalibacteraceae bacterium
GGTGCAGATAAAATTTTGTTTGGCACCGATTGCCCTTGGCACACCGCCGAAATGGAATTAAGGCTTTTAAATTCACTTGAAATCAGTGACAGTGAAAAGGAAAAAATTACCCACCAAAATGCAGAAAAACTGCTTGGGATATAAAAAAGACTCAGCTTGTGGGCTGAGTCTTTTTGTTATAGAATTCCCAAATGTTCTAAAAGAATTTTAAGACCTAAGATAATAAGTATAGCTCCGCCTAAAAGTTCGGCTTTTGATTTGTATTTTCCGCCGAAGATATTACCTATTTTAACACCTATGGCTGAAAGTATAAAGGTTATAACACCGATAAACGAAACGGCGGCGAATATGTTGATTTGGGGTAAAAGTGCTAAGGTGATACCAACCGCCAAAGCGTCAATACTGGTGGCGACAGCCATTACAAGCATTGTTTTAAAACTAAAGGAACAGTCAGCCTCGTTTTGCTCTTTGCTAAAGGCTTCTTTTACCATATTCAAACCAATAGCGGAAAGTAAAATAAATGCTATCCAATGGTCAATTTTAGTAACATATTTTTCAAAGGATGTTCCAAGGAAAAAACCGACAAGTGGCATTAAAGCCTGAAATCCGCCAAACCAAGCACCTGTTATTGCAGAATGCTTTAATGTGACCTTTTCGGTGGCAAGACCTTTGCATATTGAAACGGCAAAAGCGTCCATAGAAAGACCGACTGCCAGAATAAACAGTTCAAGTAAACCCAAGCATAACACTCCTAAAAAGTTATATAAATATTTTAACCTCCCATACTTTTTCTGTCAATAGAAAATATATTTTTGGAAAAGATAAGGTGTGAGGTGGTTTTGTGAAAAGAAAAATTACCCCGTATCTTGGCGGGATTTTAATAGGTGCTTTAAACAGTCTTTTCGGTGCGGGAGGAGGAATAATTGCCGTGCCGCTTTTAGAAAAGAGCGGACTTTCTAAAAAGAGTGCTCATGCAAACGCCGTGGCGGTGATTTTGCCTATTACCGTTTTGAGTGCTACTCTTTATATTTTACAAGGCAAAGTTACTTTAAATGACGCTTCGCCTTATATTTTAACGGGTATTGTCGGCTCTGTAATAGGCACGGTAATACTCAAAAAAATATCGCCTTTATGGCTTAAAAGAATATTTGGAATTTTTATAATTTATGCAGGTGTCCGCCTGCTGCTTAAATGAATATTGCCGCCCTTTTAGCAGGGCTTTTTTCGGGAATTGCGGGGTCAATGGGTTTAGGCGGCGGTGCGGTGCTTATAATTTATCTAAGCCTTTTTACCGATACCGACCGCATAACAGCAGGGGGAATTAACCTTATATTCTTTGTTCCGATTTCTCTTATTGCCGTTATAATTTATGCTATTAAAAAACAAATTAAATGGAAAACCGTTATTCCCTTTGCACTTTTCGGTATTTTAGGAGTGGTTTTAGGGCTGTGGATAAGCTCTTTTTTGTCGGCAAGGCTTTTGGGTAAAATTTTTGGCGGCATTTTAATTATTATGGGGCTTAAACAAACCCTTTGTAAAAGTGTTGCAAAAGAAGACCGTAAATGATATAATAAAAAAAGAATATATGTTTGGGGGAGTTTTTGTGTCTAAAACACCGCTAAAAGAAAAACAACAGTTAGTATATAATTTTTTAGTTCAAAAACGCACCGAGGGTATTCCTCCCACAGTGCGTGAAATATGTAATGCAACGGGTATCAGCTCCACTTCAACAGTTCACGCAATTTTAACTGCCCTTGAGGATTACGGTTACATTTCGGTTGACCGCAAAAATTCAAGAGGTATCAGAATTGTGGGGGAGTCACCCTCTTCTATGGTGCCGTTGGTTGGTAAAATCACTGCGGGCAAACCGATTTTGGCGGTTGAGGAAATTGAGGATTATATTCCTTATCCATCTAAGAACGCCGACGGTCTTTTTGCTTTAAAGGTTGTGGGTCTTAGTATGAGAGATGCAGGAATTTTGGACGGAGATATTATCGTTGCCGACAAAACAAAGCCTTGCAAAAGCGGTGACATTGTTGTTGGTATGGACGGCGACGAGGCAACTGTTAAGCGTTTGCTAATTCGAGACGGCAAGATAATATATATGCCCGAAAACCCCGATTTTTCACCTATTTACCCTGAAGACCCAATGATTTTGGGTAAGGTTATAGGAAGCTATAGGAGTTATAATTAAACTATGAAAAGGGTAGAACTTTTTACTGACGG
>JAZSDI010000016.1:0-4509 GCA_045531045.1 Acutalibacteraceae bacterium
AGATATGAAAGACTGTTTATTTTGTAAAATTGTTGCAGGCGAAATACCCTCAACCAAAATTTATGAGGACGAATTTGTCTACGCTTTTGCGGACATTGACCCCAAAGCGCCTTTCCACGCTATAATTATTCCAAAAGAGCATATTTCCTCTGCTGATGAAATAGATGCTGAAAACAGCGGACTTATTGCCAAAGTTTTTGAGGCGGGTGCCAAAATTTCCCGCCAAGAAAATTTAAAAAACGGTTACCGTGTTGTTAACAACTGCGGAGCCGACGGTGGACAGACCGTTCACCATATTCATTTTCATCTTTTAGCAAGAAGAAATTTAGCTTGGCCCCCAGGCTGAGTATATGAGGTGTTAATATGTCAGAATATTATGAGTTAAAAATTGCGGGTCTTACCCGTCAACTTGAAAAATTTCCACTTAACGATAAAATTGATATTGCCGCTTTTATCATATTCGGTGATGTTGAACTCACCGTCAAAGCTAGTGAGGAACTTCTTAAAAAGGTGCCTGAGTTTGATTACATTATAACACCTGAAGCTAAGAGTATTCCCATTGCTTATGAGATGGCAAGACAGTCAGGCAAACCTTACATAGTTGCCCGTAAAGGCGTTAAGGTTTATATGCGAAACAGCCTTGAAGTAAAGGTTGTTTCCATTACAACCAAGAAAGAACAGTCCTTATTCCTAGGCGAAACCGAGGTTGAAATGATAAAGGGCAAACGTGTTCTTATTGTTGACGATGTTATAAGCACAGGCGAATCTTTAAAGGCTGTCCAAGAATTGGTAGCAAAAGCCGGTGCTATTGAGGTTGGTGCTTGTGCCTTCTTGGCAGAGGATGAAGCCGCAAACCGTGACGATATTATCTTCCTTGAAAAACTTCCATTATTCTTTAAATAATTTTAAACCCCGATTTCTAATTGAAATCGGGGTTTTGTTTTAATCTACAGCATTGTTTGAAGCCACAGTTATCTGTGTTTCATATTGTCCACCTTCACGGTAAATTTTAACCTTTACCTTTTCACCGGGTTTAGAATTAATAATTTCATTTTCCAAAATGGTATATTCGGTAATTTTCTTGCCGTCATATTCTGTTATTATATCGCCTCTTTGAATTCCCGCTTTTTCGGCAGGGCTGCCTGAAGCCACACTCAGAACAACCGCCCCGGTTGGGAAACCGTAATACTGCAACACCTGTGATGTATAGCGCTCACTTATAGATATTCCAATATAAGGCTCGGGAGAATTTTGGCGTTCAATAATATTTTTGCAAATATCTGCAACTGTGTTTGAGGGAATCGCAAATCCCATACCTTCAAATTCTTCTGATACAATTTTAGATGAGTTTATTCCCACAAGCTGACCTTTTGCATTTAGCAAAGCACCACCCGAGTTGCCTGGGTTAATAGCCGCATCGGTTTGAATTAGCTTTACATTAGTATCAGAAGAAACCACTCGGTTAAGTCCGCTAATTACACCGTAGGTCACGCTATCCATAAACTCAAGACCACCGGGGTTACCGATTGTAATAACATACTGACCGACTTTAAGCTCGTCAGAATTTGCAAACTCAACAGCGCTTAAATTTTTTGCTTCTATCTTAATTACCGCAAGGTCAGAAGAAATGTTATAACCAACAACATTTGCGGCATAGCCCTTAGAATCGTCAGAATCTAAAAATACGGTAATTTTAGAATTGTTTCCGCTAAGAGCAGATGAAATAACGTGATAGTTGGTGATAATATATCCGTCAGAAGAATAAATCACACCGCTTCCGTCGCCCGACGACTCCTGTGTGCCGCCAAAGAAACTCATAACCGAAGTTGTAGTTCTTATTCCAACAACTGAAGGGGTTGCCTTTTGCGCAACAGCCTCAACTATATTTTCGGCTTCTTTCTCAACGTTTATATTAACCTTATTAAGAATTGTTTCGCCCCTATCGGCAACCGCCTTATCATTAAAGGTAGAAGAGAAAATAACCGCCACACCTGACGATGCTCCAATTATTGCCGCCAAAACCGATGCAACAATTACCGTTCCCACACCGTAACGCTTCTTCTCTTTAACCTTTTTTACAGGCTTCGGGTTAGTATATCTAGGCGGTTCATAGCCTTGATTATAGCCTTCAAACTTATCCTGTATAATATCTTCTTTTTGCTTGTTATAAAATCCGCCTTCGCCGTTCACAAAATCGAAACCATTTAACTCGCCCTTATTATTTTGATTATCCAATAAAAACACTTCCTTTGTGTTTATGATATATCTATTTTATTTCTTTTTCCTATCGAATATGTGAATTTTTAGTAAACATTAATCTAAATAGAAAAAAACCGCCTTTTTGGGCGGTTTTTGAATATCATTTATATTCTTTAGTCTGTTGTTTTTGTTTTAAAATTCTATTTATTTTGCTTGTATTTCTTTTAATTACGGAATAAATTACACACCAAATCACCAAGTATCCAACAACGAAAACACCTGAAAAAACCAAAATCGGGGTCTGTCCCTTTTCCAACCAACCGTTAAGAAGATATGTTACCAAATAACTGATATATAAAACCCCACCGTGGATTAAAATTGCCACCATCAAAGGCAAACGCTCAATTTGATAGATAAAATTCATTCCGCCTGCAACAAAAGCAAGAGCAAATAAAGAAAATATTCCCATGCAAACTTCATTAACTGTTAGTGTTTCCACAATATTTTGCTGCTTTAAAATCAAATATACTATTGCTAAAATAATCGGACCGAAACCGCAAGCCATCAAACCTCGGCGAAAAAATTCCAAAATCTGTCTTTTCATATTCCCTCATACCTCCTTTTAATTTGCGCAAAGCACCGCCTTGAAACATACTCACGGTAACCGCACTCGAACACAGCGTCAACACCTCCGCTGAACGCCGCATCAAATCTTACAATACAGTGTTCGTTAGCAAGACTTGATTTGTTAATGCGAATAAAATAAGAAGGCAAAATATTTTCCAAATCACGAAGCCTATCTTGTATGCGATAACGGTTTTTGCCAGTATCAATAGCAACCACCTTTCTATCGATAACCGTGATACACTCTATATCATCAAATGACAGTTTTCGCATTTCATCATCCCTATATCCCATAATTCCGTCTGCACCGGAAAAACCGCAAACAAGGTTTTCTATCTGTTGCGTAAGAGATGACGGAGCATGAACGATTGCTATTATTTCTTCTTGAGCATTTTTATCTATAACAAGTTTGTATTTCATTGCCTAAAATCCTTACTGTTTTTTTATTTTCAAGAGAAAACACAACACTGCCAGTACAGTTATAACCGCACTGTATAAAACAATCGGCAAAATATGTGTAACCAAAACATCAAAATTTCCTTTAAACAACGCTTTTTCCATTTCCACTGCATGAACAAATGGCAGTACACCCGCCAATTTTTCAAAAAATCCTCCAACGAGTTTCAAATCAAACCACACACCTGAAAGCCACGCCGAAAGATTTGTTAACAGTGCGCCGCAAATACCGCCTACCTGCTTAACCCCCAAAAGACTTCCGCATAAAAGTCCCAACGCAATATTAAAAACAGCCATAGGGATTATTCCGATAACAGCATATATAATATTTATGCTGACGGTCAACCCTAAAGGAATAGCAAACATATAACAAATAACCGTCTGCCCTATTGCGATGGGCAAAATCGGGAGCATATACCCCATAATAAAATCAAATCCTGTAAGAGGTGTTGTGTATAACCGCTGTAAAAAAGCACTTTCTTTGTCTTTTGCAATCAACGTTGCTGAAAAAAGTGTCATAAATGACAGCCCAAATACCGTAATACCAGGTGTCAGCGTGTCAATTTCAAACAAATTTACGGGAATATTTGCCTGTATACTGCTGAGTAGCAACAATAAAACCAAAGGAAATCCCAACCCGAAGCCGAGATTAATCGGGTCTCGCAAAATTTCTTTTGCGTTTCTTTTAGCAAAGGTCATCATTCTCATAGTGCACCTTCCTTTACAATAGTAACAAAGGCTGTTTCAAAATCCTCTGTGTTAGCCTTGCTATTCAATTCCTCTACTGTTCCTATTGCCAGAAGTTTGCCGCTTTTCATAATACCGATACGGTCAGAAAGAGTTTCTGCTTCCTCCATATAATGTGTTGTCAATATAATGGTTATTTTGCCTTTTAAAGAGCGTATCGTATCCCAAAGTTCGTGCCTTGCAATAACATCCAAGCCTAAAGTCGGCTCGTCTAAAAAAAGAATTTTAGGTTCGCTAATCAATGCCATAGCAATACTTACACGGCGTTGCCAACCACCCGATAATTTCCCCGCCTTTCTATTCAAAACGGTATCAAGAGCAAAATGTTTTGAAAGTTCACTAATTTTCTCTTTGGTTTTTTCTTTGGAAAAGCCATAAATACCGCAAATCAGTTCAAAGTTTTCTTTTACCGAAAGATTAGGCGCCACCGCAGTTTCCTGAGGCGAAACACCAATTAACTGTTTAACCTTTTCTGACTCTTTT
>JAZSDI010000109.1:0-3399 GCA_045531045.1 Acutalibacteraceae bacterium
ATTTCGGTTAAAAAGGTCAACATTTATTCAGAAGACGAATATATGCGCCTTGATATGACCGCTATAAGAAACCTTGAAATAAGCGAGACAATGCGTTCAGGCTCCAAAAAAGGCTCACTTTTATGGGTTATGGATAAAACCCGAACACCAATGGGTAAGCGACTCTTAAGAAACTGGATTGAAAAGCCCTTGCTTTCAATTCCTCAAATAACCCTCCGTCAAAATGCGGTGGACGAGCTTATGTCTAAAGGCATTTTGCTCGGCGAACTCAGAGAAAACCTAAACGGAATAAGAGATATTGAACGCACAATGACCAAGGTGGTTTACGGCTCGGTAAAACCTAGAGAACTTAATTTATTGGCAGAAACAATATCCTATTTTCCACCCATTAAAGCTTTGCTTAAAGATGCCGACTGCCGACTTTTAAGGGAGATTTATGAAGACATCAACGAGCATAGCGAGGTCAGAGAATTAATTTGTAACGCTATTCACGACAATCCCAAGAATACTGTTCGTGAGGGCGGAATTATAAAAGACGGTTACAATGAAGAACTTGACAGAATAAGGGCTATAATGCAAGGAAGCACCGATTTCCTCTCAGAAATCGAGGCGAGAGAAAAGGAAAGAACGGGCATTAAGACCTTAAAGGTTAAGTATAATAAGGTTTTCGGTTACTATATCGAGGTTACAAATTCTTTCCTTGATAAAGTGCCCGAGGATTATGTAAGAAAGCAAACCTTAACCAATGCCGAGCGTTTTATAACCGACGAACTAAAAGAAATCGAAAGACAGATGCTCTCGGCTAAGGAGAGGGTAACTGCTTTAGAATATCAACTCTTTGACGAGGTAAGACAAAGAACGGCAAGAGAAATTGAACTCTTCCAAAAAACCGCTTCGGCAATAGCCCAGCTTGATACACTTTGTTCCTTGGCATTGGTGGCTGTTAACAACCGCTATTGCAGACCCATTGTTGACACAAGCGGATGTATTAACATTAAAGACGGCAGACACCCTGTTGTTGAGCAAATAAGCAAAATGCCCTTTGTTGCAAACGACACTTTGCTTGATATGAAGGCAAACCGTTGCGCTATTGTAACAGGTCCTAATATGGCGGGTAAATCCACATATATGAGACAGACTGCTATTATCACACTGTTGGCGCAAATCGGCTCCTTTGTACCCGCAACAAGCGCTCGAATCGGTTTGGTTGATGCCATCTTCACAAGAGTTGGCGCTTCGGACGATTTGGCTTCGGGTCAGTCAACCTTTATGGTTGAAATGAGCGAGGTTGCCGATATTTTGAAATACGCAACCAAAAATAGTTTGCTGATTTTGGACGAAATCGGCAGAGGAACTTCCACCTTTGACGGTATGTCAATTGCCCGTGCGGTGCTTGAATTTGTTGCCGATAAGCGAAAACTTGGCGCAAAATCACTATTTGCCACCCACTACCACGAACTTACTTCAATGGAAAGTGAGCTTGAGGGTATTAAGAATTACAATATTGCGGTTAAGAAAAGGGGAGACGATATAACCTTCCTTCGCCGCATAATACCAGGCCCCGCTGACGATAGCTACGGTATTGAGGTTGCAAAACTCAGCGGTATTCCCGAAACGGTTATTGAGAGAGCAAAAGAAATTCTCAAAAAAACCGAGGAAGAGGGAATTGTTACCTATAAATCGGTTGAAAGTGCCGATATGCAAATGCCCTTGGAAATGCAAGGCGCACAGGATATATTAAAAGAACTTCAAAGTGTTGATGTGAATACACTAACACCCATTGAAGCTATGCAAATTCTGTTTGATTTATGTAATAAAGCGAAAAATTAGTTAAAAAGGAGGGAACAGAATGCCAAAGATTAACCTACTTCCTAAAAATGTTGCAGAGCTAATTGCCGCAGGTGAGGTTGTAGAGCGACCCGCATCGGTCATAAAAGAGCTTGTTGAAAACTCAATAGATGCTAAGGCCACACAGATTACGGTTGAAATTCAGCGTGGCGGTATAACATATATCCGTATAACCGATAACGGTATAGGTATCGAGGCAGAGGATGTTCCCACCGCTTTTTTAAGACACGCTACAAGTAAAATTAAGACACAGCTTGACCTTGACAGTATTGCTACCTTGGGTTTCAGAGGAGAGGCTTTGGCAGCCGTTTCCTCGGTTTCGAAGGTCGAAATGCTGACCTGCAGTGAAAACAGTAACGAGGGCATCCATTATTCCATTGAGGGTGGCGAGGAGAAATTTAACCAACCCGTCGGTTGCCCAAGGGGTACTACCATCATAATAAGGGATATTTTCTATAACACTCCCGCCCGTATGAAATTTCTTAAAAAGGATGTTTCGGAAGGCAACGCTTGTGCGTCGGTGGTGGAAAGAATTGCCCTTTCTCACCCTGAGATTGCCTTCAAATTAATAAGGGATGGAAAAACCATTCTTACCACTTCGGGCAACGGAGATACCAAGGCTTGTGTTTACTCGGTTTTGGGTAGAGATTTCTCCAATTCCTTAATTGATGTAAAGGATGAAATTAATGGAATTAAGGTTTCGGGACTAACCTGTAAACCCTTTGCCTGTAAGGCAACCAGAAGCGGTCAGTATACATTTTTAAACGGCCGTTTGGTGCGTTCGGGAACTGTTATTGCCGCTGTGGAACAAGCCTATAAGAACAGCGCAATGGTTGGAAAATTCCCAGCCTTTGTGTTGTACCTTGAAATACCTTTTGATACGGTTGATGTTAATGTTCATCCCGCCAAGACCGAGGTCAGATTTTCCGACGAAAAGCGCATTTTTGACGCTGTTTATGCTTCGGTTAAAAACGCCTTAACTGTGGGGGATACACGACCCGAAATTAAACTAAATAAAACCACCTTTAATCCTTTCCAAAGGGTTACTGCTAACGAATATCGCCAACAGGCGATTACCGAAACTGTAACTAAAACTCCCGCACCGCAGTTGAGGCAAGAACCTGTAAAAACAGAGGTTGTTTTTAGATCAAAGCCCGATTTTGAGTTTATGAATAACTTTGCTGTAGCGGATGAAAAAGGCGAGAAAATTGAGCCTGTTGTTAAGCCAAAAACTAATATCGATATAGTTGTTGAGGAAGAAAAACCTCAAATCGTAAAGCCTATAGTTGAGGAAAAGGACGAAATTATAATTATCGGCGAAGCTTTTTCGACCTATATTGTGGCTCAAATGGGGGACAGTGTTTTTATGATAGATAAACACGCCGCCCACGAGAGAATACTTTACAACAAACTGAAAACTGAGGAAAAAACCGAGGTTCAAGCCTTGCTTACTCCTGTTACGGTTACTTTGTCAAGCGGCGAGTATGATGCTGTTATAAACAACCTCTCAACTCTTGAGAAGAGCGGCTTTGAGGTTGAGGATTTTGGAAA
>JAZSDI010000076.1:0-4667 GCA_045531045.1 Acutalibacteraceae bacterium
AGACGGCAAGATAATATATATGCCCGAAAACCCCGATTTTTCACCTATTTACCCTGAAGACCCAATGATTTTGGGTAAGGTTATAGGAAGCTATAGGAGTTATAATTAAACTATGAAAAGGGTAGAACTTTTTACTGACGGGGCATGTTCGGGCAACCCAGGTGCCGGCGGTTGGGGTGCAATTCTTCGTTTTGGAAATGCCGAAAAAGAGCTTTCAGGCGGTGAAGAACAAACCACCAACAACCGAATGGAATTAACGGCTGTCATAATGGGTCTTTCGGCTTTGAAAGAACCTTGCGAGGTTGTGCTTACAACCGACTCTAAATACGTTGCTGACGGCATTTCAAAAGGCTGGGCAGAGTCTTGGCGCAAAAACGGATGGCGTAAGGCGGACAAAAAACCTGCTCTTAATCCTGATTTATGGGAAAAACTTTTAGACCTTCTGGAAACGCACAAGGTTGAAATTTGTTGGGTTAAAGGTCATGCAGGTCACCCCGAAAACGAGAGATGCGACCGCCTTGCAGTTGAGTTTTATACAAAATTAAAGGAAAAATAAAATGGAACGCAGACAAGGAATAGGATATATTGTAACGGGAGCGGTTATTGCGACCCTTTATGCTACACTTACATATTTATGTAATTTTTTCGGACTGGCTTACGGACCGATACAACTTAGAATTTCAGAAGTTTTAACAATACTCCCCATTTTCACACCTGCCGCCGTCCCCGGTCTTACTGTGGGTTGCTTTATTTCAAATATAGGGTCTTTTAATATTGCCGATTTGCTTTTCGGCACCCTTGCAACATTTTTTGCAGCAGGACTCACAAGAATGCTCAGAGATAAATGTGTGAAGGGACTTCCGATATTTGCATTTTTGCCCCCAATAATCATAAATGCAGTGGTTATAGGTTTTGAGATTGCAGTTTTCTATCTTGAACCTGGAAATTTCTTGTGGGGATTTTTAATTTCCGCTTTTGAGGTGGGACTCGGTCAAACTATTGTTTGTCTTTGCTTTGGTATACCTTTCTATTATATTATTAAAAAGTATAAAATTTTTAAGTAATTGGGGATTTTAATTGATTGATTATTTAAGAAAAAGACCAATGCTAATTTCCGCAGTCGGCTGTGTGATTTCGGCCGTCTGCGGTTTTTATTCTTTTTGGGCATTGGTTATGTGCCTTTTATTATTTGTGATATTTCTGCTTTTGAGTCTATTTAAGAAACAAGCGGTTTTCACAGTTGTGTGGATACTGCTTGTTGTTATGTGTATAAGCTGTTTTTTGCATACTAAAAAGGCAGAAAAATTAGCAGATATGGAAGACAGTAATGTTTTTGCTTATATATCATTTGAAAGCACAACCTATAAAAGTGCGGGTTTTTACCGAAGCGATTTTGAGGTTGTAAAAAGTGAAACTTTACCAAAAGGCACTAAAATTTCCTTGTGGCACACGCCCTTGAATTTTTCTTTGGGCGATATACTTTATGCTAAAATCTCTTTGAGTGAAATTGATGAAAATTATAAAGTTTCAAACTTTAGTAATAAAATTTACATTTCGGGAAGTATCAAAGAATTTGAAAGGGTAGATGTGACCGATAATATATCCAAAGGTGTTAATAAAATAAGAAACTATGTTGCAAAAACAGTTTTTGCGAATATGTCCGAAGACTCAGCCGCTACTGTTTGCGCTTTAGTTTCGGGCGATAGGTCTTATCTTGAAGATGGATTTTATGATAACATTAAGGCTTCGGGTGTGGCGCATGTAATGGTAGTTTCGGGTATGCACCTGTCGATTATAGTCTCTCTGGCGCTTAAATTTATTGAAAAGACGTTTTACAGACCTTATTTCAGAGCCTTTATTATGTTTTGCACCGTTATAATTATGTGTGCTGTTTGCGGTTTTACAAACTCCATTTTAAGAGCGGGTATTACATATATCATAATGGCGCTGGGACTTCTGCTTAACAGACCCTATTCGGGTGAAAATGCTTTGGGTGGTGCCGTTACATTTATTTTGATTTCTTCTCCTTTTACGGTCTTTAATATTGGATTTCAGTTGTCGGTACTTTCGACTTTGGGAATTTTGGCGGTGGCTTTGCCAATTTGTAAACATCTTGATATTAAGAACAAAATTTTGAAATACATAGTTGATACAATACTACTTTCTCTTTCGGCAATGCTTTTAACACTTCCCGTTACAATTTATGTTTTCGGGTATGTTTCTAATGTGTCGGTTATAACCAACCTTTTAATATCTTTCCCTGTAACAGTGATTTTGTCGGTCTCGGTTGTGGCGCTTATTTTAAGTTTGATACTTCCCTTTATGTCATCTATCCTGCTGGGATTTGTGGATTACGGAGTGGGATATATAAATTTTGTTATAAATTATTTGGGTAGTCGCTCTTTTGCTACGATAAGGTTACCTGAATGGGCGGTATTTGTTGCAGGTTTAGTTATTTTAGTTGTTTTTGAGGTTTTGCTGACTTGTAAAAAAAGACAGGATATGTTAAAATTAAAGCAAATGAATGAAAAGATTTTAAAGGAAGGGGGAAATAAGCGAAAATGGCAGTCGTTCTTGAAAATGCGCTAAAGGAAAATTTAAAGTCAGGGAAATTACTTCCCGTTTATATTTTAGTTGGAGAAGACGCATATTTAAAAACTCTTTATCTTGAGAAAATCAGCAAAAGCATTGCCGATAAAGACGATATTTTTAATTACAATAAATTCACCGCTCAATGCAATTTGCAAGAGGTTTATGACAGTGTAATGCAAATGCCTATGATGAGCGACCGCAAGTGTGTTATGTTAAGTGACTATGATTTCAAACACTGCTCTGATTTGGATTTTGAAAAGCTTATAACCCTGATTTTAGAAACCCCCGAGGAAACCACCTTTATTTTATATTTTGACGGTATTGAAATTGATTTAAAAAAGGGTGCTAAATTTAAAAAGTTAGTTTCCGCTTGTGAGAAAAACGGCGGGTTAGCGGTTGAACTTAAACACAGAACCCGTGCCGAGCTTGTGAAAATGCTTTGCCAAGGCGCTTTGAAGAGAGGAACCAAAATGGACCTTTCTGCAGGCAACTATTTGGTTGAAACCTGTGGTGAGGATATTAACCTTTTAAGCGGAGAACTTGAAAAGCTATGTTCCTTCGTGGGCGAGGGAACGGTCAGCAAGGCTCATATTGATGAGGTTTGCACCCCAACCATTGAAGCAAACATTTTTAAACTTTCTGACTTGATTTTTGCCTGTGATTCCACAAAAGCACTTAAAATGTTAGACGAGCTTTTGTTTATGAAAACCAAACCGATGACAATATTTTTTAACGTAAACGCTGTGTTTGTGGATATTTACAGAGCTCTTTGCGCCAAACAAAAAGGTTTTGGAATTAAAGAAACTGCCGATGCTTTCGGTTACAAAACCCGTTCTTTTGCAGTTGAAAAGGCTTTTCAAAAGCTTGGCAAAATGGACTTTAAAAGAACAAAACTTTGTTTAGACACCTTAATTGCAACCGATAAGGCTTTAAAATCTTTCTCGGCTAATGAGAGATTGTTGCTTGAAGAAATGATTATTAAGCTTATATACATTATTTCAACGGGTGAAGCCCTTGATTAGTCTTAAAAGTCCCGTAATTGTTGAGGGGAAATACGATAAAAAAACACTTGAAAATGTAATAGACGCACTGATTATCCCAACCAACGGTTTTTCACTTTTTAAGGATAAAGCGAAGTGCCAAATGATTAGAATGTTGGCCGAAAAATACGGCGTTATTGTAATTACCGACAGTGACTCGGCGGGTAATATGATAAGGGCGTATATCAAAAACATTGTGGGCGACAGTAAAATCACAAATGTTTATATTCCGCAGATTAAGGGTAAGGAAAAAAGAAAAGACAAAGCCTCGAAAGAGGGTCTTTTAGGTCTTGAGGGTATGACACCCGATGTTATAATCAAAGCTTTGGAAAAGAGCGGTGTTGTGGGTGAAGAAAAGCCTGAGGGCAAAAGAAAAATCACCAAGACCGACCTCTTTTTAAGGGGTCTTTCGGGCGGTAGTGACAGTAAGGAAAGGCGAAAAAATTTTTTAAAAAAGGCTCAATTACCCGAAAATTTAAGCCCCAATGCTATGCTTGATATTATTAACACCATTATGGATTATGAGGAATTTTGCGAGGTGACTAAAGAGTGGCTAAGCGTTCAAACCAAAAATTAAAGGTACTTTATGTGCTGGATATTTTAAAAAAGCACAGTGATGAGGAGCACCCTTTGAACGCCTCTCAAATTGTGGAACTTTTAGAAAAAGAGGGAATTGAAGCCGAGCGAAAGTCTATTTATGACGATATTGCCTCTTTGGAGTTTTACGGCTGTGATATTATAAAGACCGACAGTCCAAGAGTTGGCTGGTTTATCGGTGAAAGGGAGTTTGAAATTCCCGAAATTTATCTTCTTTGCGATGCAGTAAGGTCGGCAAAGTTTATAAGCGCCAAGAAGACCCGTGAGCTTCTATCCAAGCTTCACTCAATGCTTAGCATTAACCAAACCAAACGCAGAGAGGACAGAATTTTCTTCTCTTCGGGTGAAAAGAGCGGTAACGAGGAGATTTATTATAATATTGATAAAATAAGCCTTGCTATCGAGTCTGCAAAACAAATTAAAATTAAGTACATACAA